>DWYJ01000002.1 GCA_019118745.1 Candidatus Desulfovibrio gallistercoris
GCCTTACGGCCTAACAGGCACGGCCTGCGGCCGCCTTTCGGTCGCGCTCTGCTGTCGATGCCTGTAAGGCCTTACGGCCTAACAGGCACGGCCTGCGGCCGCCTTTCGGTCGCGCTCTGCTGTCGATGCCCGTAAGGCTCCTGCGTCGCCTAACGGGCACGGCCCAAGGGCCGCCCGTCGGAATGTCATGAACAGCCCGCCGGACGGCAGTCGGGACAGCCTGCCTACAGACGGCGGGCCCGCAGGCCATTGGCCACCACGATGAGCGACGTGCCCACGTCGGCAAAGACGGCCATCCACATGCTGGCCTGTCCGCTGAAGGTCAGGACAAGGAAAAGCGCCTTGACCCCCAGGGCCAGCACGATGTTCTGCACGATGATGCGGTAGACGGCGCGGGAAAGGCGGATGAAACGAGGGATCTTGCGCAAGTCGTCGTCCATGAGGGCGACGTCCGCTGTCTCGATGGCCGTATCCGTCCCCCCGGCAGCCATGCCGAAACCGATCTGCGCGCAGGCCAGCGCGGGCGCGTCGTTGATGCCGTCGCCCGCCATGCCCACGGGCCCCGTGCGGCCCAGCTCCCGCACGATCCGCTCCTTGTCGTCCGGCAGCAGCTGGGCATGGACGGCGTCCACGCCCGCCGCACGGCCGATGGCTTCCGCCGTGTGCGGATTGTCCCCGGTCAGCATGACCGTTCTGATGCCCAGTTCCCGCAGCTCCCGCACGGCCTCGACACTGCCGGGCCGGAGCGTGTCCGCCACGGCAAAGAGGGCCAGCACCTCGCCGTCGGCATGCAGGGCCACCACGCTCTTCCCCGCCTTTTCCAGCGCCGTCATCCGTTCTTCCAGCGCAGGGGAGAGGAGTCCCCTTTCTGCCAGCATGCGCCTGTTGCCCAGGGCGATGCCGCGGCCGTCGATGCGCCCGCGTATGCCCTGTCCCGGCACGGCGGCGACGTCTTCCACTTCGGCAAGGGCGGTCTGCGGCAAGGCCGCTGCCGTGACGATGGCCCGTGAGACGGGATGATCCGAACGGGCGGCCAGACTGGCGGCCAGCAGCCGGCATCCCTCCGCCGCAAGGGAGCCGCAGGGCAGGAAATCCGTCTGCTGCGGCCGGCCGTAGGTCAGCGTCCCGGTCTTGTCCAGCGCCAGCCGGCGCAGCTGGCGGCCCTTTTCCAGAAAGACGCCGCCCTTGATCAGTATGCCGTGGCGGCTCGCCGCCGCAAGCCCGCTGACGATGGTGACCGGCGTGGAGATGACCAGCGCGCACGGGCAGCCGATGACGAGCAGCACCAGCGCCATGTAGACGGCATCCGCCCAGCCGCTCAGGCCCAGCAGGGGCGGCAGGCAGGCCGTCAGCAGGGCCAGCAGAAAGATGGAGGGCGTGTAGTAGCGGGCAAAGCTGTCCACCAGCCGTTGCAGGGGCGCGCGCGTGGCCTGCGCCTTTTCCACGGCCTCGATGATGCGCGCCAGCGTGGAGGCCGAGGCCGGGGCCGTGCTTTCCATGATGAAGGAGCCGGAAGTGTTGATGCTCCCGGCGTAGACCGTGTCGCCCGCCGTCTTCTCCACCGGCAGGCTCTCGCCGGTGATGGGGGCCTGATCGACGGCGGAATGGCCTTCCACGACCAGCCCATCCAGGGCTATCCGCTCGCCGGGGGCCACGCGCACCCGGCTGTGCGGCGCGATGTGGCGCGCCTCCACCCGTTGCCAGGTGCCGTCCGCCTGCTGCACGAGCGCGGTCTCCGGCGCAAGGGCCAGCAGTTCGCCGATGGCGTTGCGCGCCCGCTCCAGCGCCCGTGCTTCCAGCGCCTCGGAAAGATTGAAGAGCACCATGACCATAGCCGCTTCGGGAAAATGCCCGATGCAGACGGCCCCGGTCACGGCAACGGACATGAGCGCATTGATGTTGAGGTTCCCGGTGCGCACGGCCAGCCAGCCCTTGCGGTAGGTGGTCAGGCCGGACAAAGCGATGGCCGCCAGCGCGCAGAGCAGGGCGACCGCCTCCGGCAGGCTCCATCCTCCCGGCCAGAGCGGCGTCATCATGACCGCGGCCTGTTCGCGCCACATCTGGAAGAGCTCGGCCGCTTCGGAAAGGGCGGCCAGCACCCCCGCCGTCAGCAGGCGCTTCCACGGGATGGCCGCGGCGGGCAGGGATGCCTCGGCTCCTGCCGGCGCGTCCGCCGCAAGGCGCTGCGGCTCCATGTCGATCTCCCGTAGGGCCTGCTCGATGCTTTCCGTGGAAGGCAACGCATGATGCACCGTCAGCACCCGCTGCAACAGATTGAACTCCAGCCCCGTGATCCCCGGCAGGGACGACAGCTTCTTTCTGATCAGCGCCTCTTCCGTAGGGCAATCCATGTTCAGGATGCGGTAGAGCACGCAGGTGTCCGACGCCAGACTGGCCACGGCCGCCATATCCGGTTCTTCCGGCGAGCTGTGGCCGCAGCAGCAGTGTTCATGGATATGGGCATGGGCGGGCGCTGCTCCCGCATCCGGGGAAGATGAAAGAGCGGCGGAGGATGCCGCCTTTTCCGCAAAGGGCGCGTCTGCCGGGGCAGTCCGGCAGCAGGCGCAGGGCGAAAGGACTTCAGCCATAACGGTCTCCAAAAGGCATACGGCTCCGCCACATGCGGCGGGCCGGGGTTGATGACATGCCCCCCTGTTGCATGGCATACTTGCGGCAGGGGAGGCCCCTGCCGCTCATCCGGCGTCCCGCACGCACGCGGGGACAGCGCCTGAACAACAGGAGGTATGACAAGCCTACTCCCTCGAGCAGGTAGAGGGTCAAGCGCTTTTTTGCTTTTTGGACAAACAAGACGAAAAAGGACGGGAGAGGGGGAAAGCCGCAGCTGTATGGAGGAAAAAAATGGCATACAAAATCGGCGAGCTGGCCCGTCATGTCGGTTGTCGCGTGGTCACCATCCGCTATTACGAAAAGGAGGGGCTGCTCCGCTCGCCCGAGCGCACGGCGGGCAATTACCGCCTGTATGATGAAACGGATGTCGAACGCCTGCGTTTCATCCGCCAGTGCCGTCTGCACGGCATGGCGCTCCACGAGATACGCGAGCTCCTTTCCTTTCAGGATCAGCCCCGGCAAAGTTGCGACTGGATCACGGCGCTGGTGCAACGGCACCTGGCCAATGTGGATACGCAGATCGCCGCCCTGACGCATCTGCGTGAACATCTTGCCTCGCTGCTCCATGCCTGTGCAGGCGGCAAGGCGGCCGACTGCGGCATACTGGCCCAGCTACGCAAGGGGGAAAGCTGCCGCCGCTGCGAAGAGATGCAGCAGCAACAGGACGCGGCGGCAGGCGTCAGGAAGCAGGACGCCGCAGAGGCTGTCCCGACCGGGAAAGCGGGGAGAAAAGGCGGCCGTTCCGCATGAACCGTCATCCACGGCCGTACCGCGCAAAAAACGCAAAAAGCCGGAGAAGACTCTCCGGCTTTGCAGGCAACAGCAGCCCCTTTCCGGGAAGGGAGGAGGGGGAGTCTTCCCGTACGGGGATCAGGCGGTGACCGCCAGCTGCTGTTTGGCCTGGACGGCTTCCAGCTCCAGCGTGTCCTTGCGCTGCGGCGGGATATGCAGCGCCTGGGCGAGACCGTCAAGGTAACTGCGTTCCATGAAGTGGTCGATATCCACGATGAGGCAGGAGAGACGGTAGAGATCTTCCCCCTGTTCGGCGGAGCAGACCTGCCCGGCCAGCACGGCCGGATTGATGGGCTCATTCAACAGGGAATTGACGAGCTGGCTGGCGTCCTGCCCGGGGAACATCTGGGCGACCATCTTGGAGATGCGATCCTGTTCCGTGGCATCGATATGGCCGTCGGCGCGGGCGGCAAAGATCATGGCCCGCAGGAGCAGCATGGCCGTAGGGTCACCGACCCCCGGCACGGGGCCCGCCGGAGCGGCGGCAGGCTGCGCCATCCCGAAGCTTGCGGCGGCCTGCTGGCTCGCTGCGCCCTGTTCCTTCTTGTCCGACCATTTCTTGTAGAAATTCCAGGCCACCGCGCCGGCGCCCACCAGCGCCGCGTTCTGGAGCACGTCCTTGGAGAGCACGGAGCCCAGCAGGGCCCCCAGCGCACCGGCGCCCAGCAAACCGCCCATGCCGCCGGGCGTGTTCCTGGTCAGATCGCTTGCGCCGCTCTTGGCCTTGTCAGCCAGCGAACCGATGGTAGCGCCCCAGTCCTTGCCCTTGATGATATCAAAAAGTGACATATTTGTTTACCTCTGAAAGATTGGGGAGTTTCAGTCTGAAACATCATATTAGACTGCCGCATTGTCCTGTCAAGGCAGAGGCAGGCGGGAGGAGAGCTTTGTCACCAAAATGTCACATTGCGCGCGCCATCCCGTCGGGTAGACGAGAGCCTGTTGACACTATTCGCTACTTGTTTGAGGGGCAGGGCCCCCCTCGCGCTGACGGAGGGGTTTCCCTGCCCCCCCCAAGCCCCCCATCCCTTCCCCAGCGCGCTTTTACCGGGGGAAGAGTCTGGGACACGAAGCGCCCCGCATCCAAAAGCAAGCGGACCATGTACGGTTCGTTTTTCTATCCTACGGCATGATTCGTAAAGTTTGCGTTAACGCCCCAAAAGGAAAAAGCCCCTGCGCTACATGCGCAGGGGCTTTGCTTCCGTGGCTCCCCGAGACGGACTTGAACCGCCAACCTAGTGATTAACAGTCACCCGCTCTGCCGATTGAGCTATCGGGGAATGTCGAACTGACGAAGATGGTTGTACGCAGGAGCGGCTATTTTGTCAAGCGAAAATTTTATTTTCCGTCACAGCCCCTGACCGCTGTTTCATGCCCACGTCCTCAATACGCACGACCGCGCAGCCTCCTGCGAAAAAGCAGGCCGGCAAGAGTTTTTGCCCTTAAAAAAGCAGCAGCGCCGCCCGGCCAAACGTGAACGGGCAAGCCGCGTTTTTGAAACGACAGAGGCCACATGGTTTGAAACACAAAACGTTTCAAACTGAAAGTGCTCTAGAAAAAAAGCGTTCCCCGCGTCTCGGCAAAACGCCTCCTGTCCCGCCGTTACCGCAAGGCGGCACGACCGCAGAACAGGGGGGCGGGGCTGCCCCGTGGACCTGAACGAAAAGCCCCTGCGCATATAACGCAGGGGCTTGCTTTCGTGGCTCCCCGAGACGGACTTGAACCGCCAACCTAGTGATTAACAGTCACCCGCTCTGCCGATTGAGCTATCGGGGAATGTCGAACTGACAAAGATGCTTGTACGCATCTTTCATCCGCAGGTCAAGAAAAAAATTTTCTTTTTCTCAGGCCTGCCCGGCGGCCTCCACCAGACGCCGCAATTTCTTGTGATAGCGCTCCGCCTCGCTGTAGACGCAGCCGCAATACGGCTGCCGGTAAACGCCCCAGGCCTTGGAAGCGTCTATGCCCGCCTGCCAGTCCGTACGGAAATCCTGATAGACGAAGCGCGGCCCTGCCGTCTGTGCGCCCTCCGCTCCCGCCGCGGGGGCGGGGAGCGCCTCGGGCAGGACAGCCGGGACATCCAGCCCGCTCAACCGAAAGCCCGCCGCGGCAATGGCATCATGCGGCTGATAGCGGGAGTAGAGCAGGCTGCTGGAAAAATGGGCATAGCCCAGCGCGCGAGCGGCGGCATAGGCCGCCTCCATCCGGCTGGTGCAGCACCAGTGACAGCGTTCCGGCGGCAGGTCGCGCCCGGCCACCTGCCGCAGCCAGGCCACGATATCCCACGGGGCATCCTCATACAGGATGGGGATGCCCAGCCGCTCGGCGCATTCCCCGGCGGCCTCACGCCGCCGGAAGTACTCGCTCAGCGGCTGGATATTGGGATTCATGAACCAGGCCGTCACCGCATAGCCCGCCTCCTGCAGGCGCTGCACCGGCATGATGGAGCAGGGCCCGCAGCAGACGTGCAAAAGCAGGCTGTTGGCGGCAGGGGGCGTTACGGACGCAGGCATATCTCGATGCTCTTGCCGAAGCTGTTTTCCATATCCCGCAGGGTATCCCGCTTGTGATTGAGCAGGTACATGCCCACTTCCGCGGTGGTCTCGAAGCGCAGCCGTTCCTCCTGGCAGGAGCGCAGCAGACTGCGCAGTTCGCGCAGGGCCTGCAGGGCCTGCCATTCGCGGTTGCGCCGCTGGCCGGTGCCGTTGCAGTGCGGGCAGGGCTCCATGCTGATGGCCAGCGCCGAGGAGCCCATGCGCTGCCGCACCAGTTCGAGCAGGCCGAAGGAGCTCATGCGGCCCACATCGTGCCGGGCGCGGTCATTTTTCATGGCCGTGCGCAGGGTCTTTTCCACTTCCAGGATGTGCTTGCGGTCGCGCATCTCGATGAAGTCGATGACCACCTGCCCGCCGATATCACGTAGCTTGAGCTGACGGGCGATGGTCTCCGCCGCTTCCACATTGGTCTTGAAGGCCATGGACTCGAAGTTGACCTTGCCGGAGATCTTGCCGGAGTTGATGTCCACGGCCATGAGGGCTTCCGTCTGGTCAAAGACCAGCCGTCCGCCGGAAGGCAGGGTCACCTCGCGGGAATAGATCTGATCGAGCTGGCGACGCAAGTTGAAACGCTCCCACAGGGTGTGGCGCGTATCCGAATGCAGGCGCACCAGGTCCTTCTTGCGCGGGAAGAGCTGGCTCACCATATCGCGGATGCTTTCGGCGAGCGCCTCGTTATCCACCCATATCTCGCAGACGTCGTCAGTCAGATAGTCACGCACGGCCCGTTCGGGCAGGCCCGGTTCCTCATGGATGAGGGCCGGAGCCGTCACTTCCGTCGCCTTCTTGCGGATGTCCTTCCAGACGCGCTTGAGATATTGCAGGTCGCTCCTGAGGATGGTCTTGGTGACGCCCGCGCTGACCGTACGGACGATGACGCCCAGCCCCTCGCCGGGATCGATGCCGTTCATCATCTCGCGCAGGCGGGCCCGCTCCTCGTCGTTGTCCACCTTGCGTGAGACGCCGATCTGCTCCTGGCCCGGCGTCAGCACGAGGAAACGCCCGGCCAGCGACAGCCAGGTGGTGAGGAAGGCCCCCTTGCTGCCGTTGGGCTCCTTGACGACCTGCACGAGCACTTCCTGCCCGGCCTTGAGCACCTTTTGGATGGGCGGATACTTCTTGCCCTTGACCGGTTCATGGTGGGTCAGCCAGTACTCGGGGTGCACCTCGTCGATCTGCAAAAAGCCGTTCTTGCCCGCGCCATAGCTGACGAAGGCCGCCTGCAGGTTGGTGTCGATATTATGGATGACGCCCTTGTAGATGTTCCCCTTGAGCTTTTTCTGATGCAGCATGTCAAGGTAGTATTCCAGCAGCACCCCTTCCTCGGCGAGGGCCACTTCCACCTGTTCGCCGGGCAGGATGCTGATGAACATGCGCTGCCGCCCCGTGGCGGATGCCGCTCTGGCCTTGACCGCCGCCGCGCGTACGCCGCCCTTCTTGACCGGCTCGGCGCCGTCTTCGTCCTCCGGGGCGTCCTCCGCCGCTTCCGCAGTGGAGGAGGGCGGCTCCTCGCCGTCCTCGCCGGTAAAGATATCGCTCAAGGACGGCGTTTCCGCAGCTTCGCCGCTCTGCCGATTCTTGCGGTTGCGGCCGCGGCCGCCTCGCCGCCCACGACGGCTCTTGCGGCGGACGCCTTCCTCTTCCGCAGGGGCAGCCGGAGCGGCCTCTCCGGCGTCTTCCGCGCTCTCCGCCCCCCCCTCTGCGGGGACAGGGACCGGCAGGGCTTCCTGCCGCAACGCGGGGACGCGACTTTTTTCCTGCAGGGCAGGCGGGAGGAGATCCTGCCGCTCAAGGGCAAGCACGGCTTCCTGAGCAGCTTCCGGGGCAGCTTCCAGCGCCGCCGCTCCCGTCGTGCCGCCACGCTTTCTGCCGCGGGCAGCCGTTTTCCGGGGAGCGGACGCGGCTTCCTCGCCCGCTGCCGCCGCAGCGCCACCCTCAGGCTGCGGCGCATCCGCTGCGGCCTGCTGCGCCTCGGCTCCGGCAGTCTGCACGTCCGCTTCCGCCGCGGGCTTCTTCCTGCCGCGGCCGGTACGAGTCGTGCGCCGGGCAGCGGCGGACGCCTTTTCTTCAGCGGGGGCAGCCGCCTTTTCTTCGCTCGCCGGGGAAGAGGCAGCGCCCGCTTCCTGCACGGTCTCCTCAGGGGAGGCCGTCGCGGCTTGCGTCCGCTTGCGGGAGGTACGCCCCCTGACGGCGCGAGCCGTAGGCGCGGGGGAAGCCTCGCCTTCCGCGTTCGCCGGTTCGGCCGGAGCGGCGTCCGCAACGGCAGCGCCGGTCTCGGTTCCGCTCTCTCCGGCAGCCGCGGCGGAACGGGCAGCGCCCGCCTTGCGGCTCCGGCGCGCCGCGGGCGTCTTTGACGGGGTCTCGGCCTCGGTCAGAGATCCAGAGGAAGCGGCGGTCTCCGCCTCCGCGCCTGTCGCGGCGTCCGCCGTACGGCGACTGCGAGACTTGCGGGGAGAGGCCGGCGCATCGGCGGCGTCGCCGGAACGGCGAGAGCTTCGCGTCGTGCGGCGCGTGGAGGACTTGGGGGATTCCGGATCGCCCGCAGCAGGGGCTTCAGCGGGAACAGAGGAGGGGGGAGTATCGGCAGCGAGCGTCTCGCTTCCTTCAGGCTTTTCCTGATGGGATGTCATACCATTCCTTATGGGACTGCTGTCCGCAGTCAAAAAATGTTTGCAGCCATCGCACGCGCGGAGCCGCTGCTCCGCAAGGAAGCGGACACGCCATACGGGCAGTCCGCGGCTGCGAAAACCCCTGCCTGCCGGAAAGAACCGGCAAGGGGCCCGCGCCAGCGTCGAGAGGGCTGTCTGTCAAAATATCACCCGCTGCACGGAGGATAGCCTCCGGCAGAAGACAGGGAACGGGGCCTGCGGCCCGGCGTCCCCGAAATTTACCGTCATCGCCCGCCACGGCTTTTGCGCCAACGGCGGGATGGCCTGGCGGCCTGCGGCCGCTGAGGGCCAGGTCAACACTATTCGCTCTTGTTGGGGGGAAGGGAAACCCCTCGCTCTGCAGGTCGCCTAACGGGCACGGCCTGCGGCCGCCTTTCGGTCGCCGCCGGCGGGGAGGGCCCAGCCTTTTTCGTAGCGAAGCGAGAAAAGGCGTTCCCGCCATTCTTCTCCCCAAGCCCCCCTCCCTTCCCCAGCGCGCTTTTGCGAGGGGAAGAGAAGGGATACGCGGCACCCGCTCACCCCAAAGCAAGCGGATCATGTACGCTTGTTTTTTCTTATCCTAATGAAATACCGTCAAGTTGCGTCAACACGCTCTAGCCTTCCTGCGGATCGAGGCGGCAGAGCTCGGCGGAGAGCTGCCCGTCATTGCTGCGCACCACCACATAGCCGCCCTGGGCCAGCGCGCCGGGATTGACCACCAGCGTACGGCCCACGCGGTCGATGGCCCGCGCCTCATGGATATGCCCGCAGAGGCAGAGCTCAGGCTGGGCCTCTTCCAGGAATTCGCGCACCGCCGTGGAGCCCACGTGCACATCGCCGGGGATGACGTCACAGGCCGTATCCTTGGGCGGATTGTGGGACACGAGGATGGTGTGCGGATAGACGCGCGCCCGCTGCCAGCAGGCATTGAGCCATTCCGCGAAGCTGGCTTCCGGGAATTCGCTGGGCGTCCCGAAGGGGGTGAAGGTCGATCCGCCCACCCCGAACAGGGCGATGTCCGGCGTCAGTTCCTGCACGCGGGTATGCAGATTGCACCCCTTCTCGCTCAGCCAGGCGTCCACTTCGGGCCGGTCCATATTGCCGATCTGCGCCCATACCACGGGGCAGTGCCGCCACAGGACGTCCATCACGAGCTCGGCCTGCTTGGCGCCGCCGGTGATGGTCAGGTCGCCGGTGACGATGATCCCGTCGGCCTGGGCCAGTTCGGGGATACGGGCAAAGCACGCCGCATCGTCATGTATGTCACCTACGGCGATCCAGAGATAATCCTGCTTGGGGAGGCTTGGCATGGTCACACTTCCTTTGTTAGGCTTGCAACGCCGAAGACTGTGCCATATTTTACGCCACAAGGAAAGCACTATGTCCGCCACCTCTTTACCGGAACAGAAAAAAGCCCTGCGCGCCCGGCTGCGGCAGGCCCGCCGGGAAGTCTCCGCCACGCGGGGCGGGGAGCTCGCGGCGCGGGCGCACGCGCATCTGCTGGCGTCTCCCCTCTGGCGACAGGCGCGGCATGTCGCCCTCTACGTCTCCCTGCCGGACGAACTGGACACGGCTCCGCTGCTGGATGCCGCCTGGCAGGCGGGCAAGACGCTCTACCTGCCCCGCGTCCGGCAGCAGTACGGCCTCATGGATTTTGTGGCGGTACGCGGCCGGGACGAGCTGCGCCCCGGCCCCTTCCAGCTGCTGGAGCCGCGGGACGAGCTGCCGGGCTTCGGCCCGGAAGAGGCCGGATCGGCCTTCCGGCCGGACGTGTTCATCGTGCCGGGACTGGGCTTTGACCGGCAGGGCAGGCGGCTGGGCTTCGGCGGCGGCTATTACGACCGCTTCCTTTCCGCCGTGCGCCGGCAGGACGGCGGCTGCGCCCCGTGCGCCTTCGTGGGGCTGTGCTATCACTGTCAGCTCCAGGAAGCGCTGCACGCGGAAGCGTGGGATGAACGCATGACCCATATTTGTACGGACAGGGAGTGGCTATGTCTGTGAACGTGCTCGCCTTCCATTTTCCCGGTCTGCCGCAGGTCGGCTGCGCCTTCCAGTTGCGGCAGGCCCCCGTGCCGGACGCGCCCGCTTCCGGCGGCAACATCTCCTTTGCCGTGAACGGCGACCCGGCGGCAAACGTGCTGGCCGCCCGGCGCGAGCTGGCCGCGAGCCTCCGGCTGGAACACTGGGCGGAATTGCGGCAGGTGCACGGCGACGGCCTGCTTTTCGACCCTGATCCCGTAGCCGCGGATGCGCAGCCCGTGGCCGAGGGGGACGGCATGGCCACCGACAGGCCCGATCTGCCCCTGTGCATCAAGACGGCGGACTGTCAGCCCATCCTGCTGGCGCACACGGGCGGACGCCACATCGCCGCCCTGCATGTGGGCTGGCGGGGCAACCGCTGCGGCTTCCCGCAGTCGGCCGTGCGGCGCTTCTGCGAGCGTTACCATCTTTCCCCGCGGGACCTCCTGGCCGTACGCGGGCCGAGCCTCGGCCCTGCCCGGGCCGAATTCATCCATTTCGACAGCGAATGGGGAGAGGACTTCCGCCCCTGGTTCCAGCCCGAAAGCCGGACCGTGGATCTCTGGGGCCTGACCCGTCATCAGCTCATGGAAGCCGGTCTCCCGTCCCGCAACATCTTCGGCGTGGACATCTGCACGGCCGGCAATCCGCAGCTCTGTTTCTCCCACCGCCGCCACCCGGCCTCCGGGCGGCAGGCAAGCCTCATCTGGCGGCGGGAAGGCTGAGGCCCGCCGGTCGTCCCACACGGAGCGCATCCCCATGCTTTGCCGCCGTCTTCTGTCCCCCGCCGGTCTGCTTGCCGGCATCATCCTGTTCTGGCTGGCCTCGGTGCCGCTGTCCTGCCTCGGCGGGCCGGTCTCCCTGACCCTGCCCGAGATCTGGTCCGTCTTTGCCGGGATGGCCGGTTTCGGCGAGAGCGCCGTGGACCCGGTGGCCCGTTCGGTCATCAGCGAGATACGCCTCTCACGGGCCGTGCTGGCCCTGCTGTGCGGCGGCACGCTGGCCGTGGCCGGCGTGGCCCTGCAGGGCGTGCTGCGCAATCCGCTGGCCGATCCCTTCACCCTCGGCATCTCCTCCGGGGCGGCCTGCGGCGCGAGCATCGCCATCGCCCTCGGCGGCTCGCTGGGCCTGACCGTCCGCCTGGGGGCCAACGGCATGAGCCTCATCTCCCTGTGCGCCCTCATCGGGGCGCTGCTGGCGCTGGCCGGCACCCTCTGGCTGGGCAGGGGGGACGGCGGCTTTCGCCGTGAGACCGTCATCCTGGCGGGCATCGCCATGTCGGCCTTTCTGGGGGCGCTGGTGGCGCTCATCAAGGCCCTCAACGAGGAGTCCGTCACCAGCATCGTCTTCTGGATCATGGGCAGTCTGCAAGGGCGCGGCTGGCAGGCCCTGCCGCTGCTGCTGCTGACCCTGCTGCCGGGCCTGCTGGCCGTGGCGCTGCACTGGCGGGCTCTCGACGTGCTGGCCCTGGGCGACGAGCAGGCCGCACAGGTGGGCCTGCATGTCGGTCGGGCCCGCTTCTGGCTGCTGGCGGGCGCAAGCTGCATGACGGCGGGTTGCGTTGCCGTGACGGGCGTTATAGGTTTTGTGGGGCTTGTGGTGCCGCATCTGCTGCGCCTGCGGCTGGGCGTGCGCCATGCGCCCCTGCTCATCGGCGCTTTTTTTGGCGGAGGGATCCTCCTGCTCTGGGCGGACGTGCTGGCGCGCGGCATCCTGGACGGCGGACGCGAACTGCCGGTAGGCGTGGTCACCTCCCTGCTGGGCGGACCGTTTTTCGGCGTGATGCTGCGGAGGCGCTGATGCTGTGCTGTGAACATATCCGCGCAGGCTATCCCGGACGGGAAGTGCTGCACGACGTCAGCCTGACGGTGGCCCCTCGCGAGAGCGTGGCCCTGCTCGGTCACAACGGCAGCGGCAAGACCACGCTGCTGCGCGTGCTCTCCGGCCAGCTTGCGCCCGCCGGCGGGCAGGTGCTCCTGGAAGGCATGGCCCCTGCCGGTCTGGCCCCCCGCGAACGGGCCCGGCGGATAGCCGTCGTCCCCCAGCGTGCGGAATTCTTTCCGTCCCAGATCGTTCGGGACATGGTGCTGCTGGGGCGCTATGCCCATCTCGGCTGGTGGGGCGCCTACACCGCCCACGACTATGCCGTAGCCGATCAGGCCCTGGCCAGCGCGGGCGCGCGGGAGCTGGCCCATCGCCGCATGGGCGAGCTCTCCGGCGGCGAGGTGCAGCGGGTGATGCTGGCCCGCGCGCTGGCGCAGGAAAGCCGCCTGCTTTTGCTGGACGAACTGGCGGCCGCCCTGGACTGGGCGCGGGTGGTGGAACTTTTCGATCTGCTGGAACAGCGCCGCCGGGCCGGCATGGCCATCGTCATGGCCGTACACGACTGCAGCCTGGCAGCCCAGTACGCCACCCGCCTTGTGGGGCTCAAACAGGGCCGCGTGCTTTTCGACGGCCCGCCGGAGACGGTTTTTACGGAGGAAAATCTCGGTGCCCTTTATGATCTCTCCCTCTGCGTTTTTGCCCATCCGCGCAACGGCCTGCCGCAGGCACTTCCCGCCTGTCCGCATGGCCCGCACCTTGCGGATGGGGATCCCGCTCCTGTGTCTGGGGCTGCTGACGGCCTGCTGTCTGCCGGGGACGCCCCGCGCGGCTGATGCCGCCGTGACGGTCCCCATCAAGAGCAGCGTCACCCTCAGCACCCAGGACGGCAAAGGCCTGCCCATCCCCGCACGCCGGGTCATCTCCCTCTACGGCTCCTTCAATGAGATCCTGCTGGCGCTGGGGGCGCGGGATGTCATCGTGGCCCGCACCGCCGCCGACGGGCATCTGCCGGAACTGGCCGAGCTCCCGGCCATCGGCACCCACATGCAGCCCAATGCCGAGCTCATCGTGGCCCAGAAGCCGGACGTCATCCTGCAGATGAAAGGACGCCGGGAAACGGGGAGCCAGACGGAACACCTGCGAGAACTGGGCATCCCCGTGCTGACCTTTGAACTCAACTCCCTTGAAGATCTGTATTCCGTCACCCTGACCCTCGGCCGGCTCGTGGGCCGCGAGGTGGAGGCCACCAATCTGGTGGGCCAGTGGCGGCGGCGGCTGGCCGCCCTGCGCAACAGCTACGCCACGGAACCCGCGGTGCGGGTCTTCTTCGAGGCGGGTTCCCCCAATCTGCTGGCCGCCGGCAAGGGGAACATCGTCAATGACCTCATCAATGCCGCCGGAGGCATCAATGTGGTGGAATCTCCCCGCAAGCTGGTCCGCCTCAATGAGGAAGCGGTCATCGCCGCTGACCCGGACGCCTACGTCTATCAGGTCGGCCCCATGAACCCCGCGCCCCAGCCTGTGGCCGAACGGCCGCATTTCCGCCAACTGCGCGCCGTGCGGGAAGGGCGTATCCTTGAAGTGGAGGAAGAGGTCTTTTCCCGGCCCGGGCCGCGCTCCATCGATGCGGCGGAGATGCTCGGCCACTGGCTGCATGCTCGGCCCGCCGCACCGCAGGAGGCGGAACAGGCGGACGACTGATGCCGCCATGAGCCCCAAAGAAGAAGACAAAAAAGGGAGCCCGGTACGCGTATCGTCCGGGCTCCTTTTTTGTCTTGCCGGAGACGGTTGTGGACGCCGTCTCTCCGGTGGAGAAACGAACGGTGAAGTATCTCTTGAAATCCGCATCCTGCCAGAGCGCCCCGACAGCCAGGGCAGAGCAGAGCGGGTTAGAGCGTTTTGCCTTTGAAAAAAGCAAAACGCGAGGCGGCGGCACAGCGCCGCCCGGCCCAAACCAAGCGGAAAAACCACGTTTTTTTTCCGCGAAACGCCAAGCCGTATGGTTTGGGACACACAGCGTTTCAAACGAAAACTGTGCTATTGCAGGCGCGGCAGCGTCCCCGCTTCGGCCATCTGCCCGGCCTGGCGCTCCAGTTCGGCCCTGATCTGACCATGCACCCGGCTTTGTCCCTCCAGCAGGTCGGCCAGCAGTTCCAGCCCTTCAAGGCCGCGCATGGCCGTGAAGGCGGACTCCCAGATGGCCTGGAAGCCTTCGCCGATGCGGGCATCCCTGTCCGCCGCCTCAGTGTCCGTCTCCCGCAGCAGCTCGGCAAGGGCCGCGGAATACCGCAAGAGGATATCATGCACCGGCTGCCAGTGGCTTTCCAGCACGGCGCGCTCCTTCTGGAGCTTTTCGCACCAGAGGAAATCCAGACGGAACTGGAATTCGCGCCAGGCGTCGTTTTCCGCCTCTTCACGCGCGTGCGGCGTGCTTTCCAGGAAATGGATGAAGCTGTGGGCGAGCTCCTCGGAATAAAACCAGCCGACAGTGGTGAAGCCCAGCAGCGTGGGCACGCTGGCGGACCAGCGGGTGCGGCCGTCGGCGGTCGTCGCCCGTTTGCAGAAAAAGACCATCATTCCCCAAACCTCCCGTTCATTAGAACGTTTTATCTTCAAAAGATAAAACGCGAGGCGGCGGACAGCGCCGCCCGGCCCAAAGTGGGCGGAAAAACCGCGCTTTTTCCGCGAACCGCCAGACGTATGCTTTGAACCGCAAAGCGTTTCAAACGGAAAATATCCTATTGTTGCTGCGGGACGGCCGCCGGCGAGGACGCGGCAGGGGCCGCCTGCGACGTGGCCGGCGCATCATCCGACAGGGTGCCGGGCTGCGGCACCACCGCATGCGCCAGCGCCAGTCCCGCCAATCCCACGCACAGCCAGAGCAGCACGCCCTTGAGACGCGTTTTGCGGCGGAAAAGGATCGCGCCCCTGGGGCTGATCAGGCTCATGAGCATCATGACGGGACTCAGCACCATGAGCATGGCGGACAGCAATTCAAGACGTTCCATGCCAACTCCTTCTGGAACAGTTTGCCTCCGGGATATCCCCGGCCCGTGTATGGGGGGAGGGCCTTTGCTTCGCTCATGCGGCAGAGCGGCGCAAAAGCCTTACAGAGAACGGCGCTGTGCCGCCGCCTCGCGTTTGGCTTTTTTCAAAGGCAAAACACGCTCTAACACTCAGCCGAGGACGGAGAAAGCAAAAAAGGGGGGCGGCATCCTGCCGCCCTCCCTTTTCGACAGGGCGGCAGAGGGGCCCGCCGCCTTGCGCCGCGCATGCGGCAAGATGTCTCAGGCCTGTACGGCTTCGTATTCGCGTTGCAGCGAGTCCATCAGTTCCCTGACGGAAATGATCTCCTTCACGCGGGAGACGTTGGCCCCGCAGAAGGCAAAGCCCCGCTCCAGATTGCCCTTCATGGCGTTGATGAGGGCGGAGGCGATGCAGTAGGGGGTCTTCTCCTGCTCGCAGGTGCTCACACAATGAAAGACGCACTTGAAGGGTTTTTTGCGCCCTTCACGTGCCGCTTCAATAAAGGCATTGTTCAGGGCCCGGCCCGGCATGCCCACAGGGCTCTTGATGATGGTCACATCCGCGTCCGTCGCCGCAAGGTAGCTTTCCTTGAAGCGCTGGTCGGCGTCGCACTCGTGGGTAGCCACGAAGCGCGTTCCCATCTGCACGCCGGAAGCCCCCAGATGCAGGAACTTGTCGATATCCGCGCCGTTATAGATGCCGCCGGCCGCGATGACCGGGATGGCCTTGCCGCTCTTGTCCTCAAAGGGCTTGACCGAGTCCACCACTTCGGGGACCAGCTTTTCCAGCGCAAAGGCCGGATCGTCCAGCTCCTCGGCCTTGAAGCCCAGATGACCGCCCGCCCGGGGGCCTTCCACCACCACGGCATCCGGCACATAGTCGAAGCGGCTCAACCACTTCTTGGCAATGACCGTCGCCGCGCGGGCGGAAGAGACGATGGGCACGAGCTTGGTCTTGAACTCCTGCTTCTTCTCTTCGCAGAGTTCCCGCAGCTGGCGAGGCATGTCCAGCGGCAGGCCCGCCCCGGAAAAGATGACGTCGGCCCGATTCTCGATGGCGGTGCGCACCATCTGGGTAAAGGTGGTCAGAGCCACCATGATGTTGACGCCGATGATGCCCTGCGTTTTTTCCCGGGCGAGCTGCAACTCCTGCCGCAGGGCACGCAGATTGGCTTCAATGGGATTCTTGGCCACGTCCGGCTCGCGCATGCCGATCATGGCCCCGGCGATGACGCCGATGCCGCCTTCATTGGCCACGGCGGACGCCAGACCGGAAAGAGAAATGCCGACGCCCATGCCGCCCTGGACAATGGGACGGCGGGCGCAGAGCTCGCCAATTTTCAAAGGGGGAAAAGGCACGGTGAACAACCTCCACAGGCGCATGGGAAAGGGAGGTCATGTCTTCCCCCGTCACATACGGGAGGCGTCATGACCAGAGCAGACCGATTTTAGGCAAAAACAGGCCAAAACACAAGGGGAGCCCACCTATTGTGAGGCATCGTCCCACTGGGAGAACGACAGAGAGGGCGGAAAGACGCCGGGACGTTGCGCGCCGCGCTCCCGGCAACCCGCCCGGCCCAAAGTGAACGGAAAAACCGCGGAAAAGCGCGCTGGGGAAGGGATGGGGGCTTGGGGGAAGGGGAACCTCTCCCGAGCGATGCGAGGGGTTTCCCCTTCCCCCCGGATATGCAATGAATAGCCTTGACAGCACCCGGGGGGATACCGTCGCATAATGCAGACATACAATATCTTACAAAAAACTTCCCTGAAGCGTCCCGTGTCCGCGCGCCCCGGCAGGCGGGACGGCCGGAACGCCGTCGTCAGGCCCGGCAGGCTCCCCGGTAGGGGCAATGGAGGCAGCGGCCCGTCACCGGCCGGAAGGACGGGCAATGCTCCATATGCCAGACCACAAGGCCGAGCAGTTCCCGGCAGCGGTGCAGGGCCAGGGCATAGTCCTCATCCGTCCACGGGCCGCTGAACAGGGGATGCTCCTTGCCTGTCTCGTACAGTTCCACGAGGCAGGCGTTCTCCACCCGCTCTCCAGGCCGCATGCTGGCCAGCAGGGCGACATAGCAGGGCAGTTGCAGGCTGTGGACGCGCTCGCGCACCACCGCCAGCAGCGGCAGGGCATCGTCCGCGTCCGCCGTGCCTGCCTCCGCCTCGTTGCGGAAGTCTTGCAGCTCCCGCCAGAAGTCTTCCTCGTTCCAGAGCAGGGTATCCGCCCCGCGCACACGTCCGGTCTTGTAATCCACGAGGTGGAGCGCCCCTTCCCGCCGGTCGATGCGGTCCGCCTGTCCCCAGAAGGCGAACTCCCGCCCGCCCCAGAGCGGCAGCCGGGTCTCCAGCGCTTCCTCCAGTCCGACGATCTCCGTTTCCGGCTGGGCTTCCAGATACTTCCGCAGACGGTAGGGCGCGGACAGCTCCAGCATGATGCGGCTTTCCGGCGGCAAGGCATCCTCACCGCCCAGCTCGGCAAGGGCCTGGGCAAGCAGGACGTCCAGATCCTTCCTGAAGCCGTTCGGCCCCACGCTGTTGCCGATATGCGGCCGGTAGAGCTGTTCGAGCACACGGTGGATGACCTTGCCCACCAGCGCGTGATCGTCCCCCTCGTTGACCTCCCCGGCCTCATGCAGGCGGCAGAGATAACGCCAGACGAAACGCTTGGGGCAGCCGAGGTAGACATCCAGCGCCGTGGGCGAAAGGCGGCCGTCCAGAAAGCGCCGCATGGCCTCCCGCAGGGCGGGGGAGTGGGCGAGCTCCTGCGGCTGCGCCGTGGAGGGACGCGCCGCGCAGGAGGGCGTGCGCAAGGGCTCTTCGCCGGGCACGAGCAGACGGCCGCGACGCTGCTCTTCCTGCCAGATGAGCTGTTCCACAAAGCGGCTGCGGCTCTTGCGGGCATCAAAGAGCGCCGAACGGGAGATGCCTTCCTGCCAGTAGAAGGTGACCTTGCGCGCCCCGGCGCAGAGACGGAACAGGGTATGCGCCGCCGCCCGCTCGCGCCGCCGCGCATCGGGCAGCCCCAGTTCCAGCCGCAGGCTGTCCGGCAGCAGGGGGTCCTGCGCCGCGCTGCCGGGCAGGCTCTCGTCCGTGGCGTCGAGGATATGCAGGTGGTCGAAGTGGAGCAGACGGGTCTCCAGCATGCCCAGCACCTGCAGACCGGTCAGGGGGACGGCCTCGAAGGGGATGCGCTCCTGCTGCATGATCTGCCGGGCGAACTGGAAGAGCTGCCGCGCGGTGAACGGCTCCCGGCTCAGGGCATTGTGCCGCAGCACGGGCAGGCAGTGCTCCCGCAGGCGGTACATGGCCTCGGCATCCAGCGGATAATGCGGCCAGATGTGCCTGCCGCGCTCCTGGAGGCAGACGCACAGGGCTTCCAGCGCGTCGGCCAGCTCCGCACAGGTGCGCACGGCGGCGAAGGCGGCAAAAAGGATGTGCGTCAGCTCGCGCAGGGCGCGGGCCTCCTGCGGCGCGAGCCGGGCTTCCACAGGGGACAGGGCCTCTTCGAGGGTGAGGCTCCGGCTGCCCTGACGGAGGTTCTCGGCCAGCAGGGCCAGCGGTTCCCGCAGGGAAGCGCGCTCCGCTTCCGGCGCTGGCGACGGCTCCGGCGAGGGCGCTGGCGCATCCTCCTGCTGGAGCATGGCCAGATAGGGATGGCGCAGGCATTCCAGCAGGCTCCGCCAGTAGTAGCGGCCGTCCGCGCTGCGCTCCTCCTGCGTGCGGAAAAGGCTTTCCAGCAGACGGAAGAGCGGGGACCGCTCCAGCGGGTAGCCCATGGAGATGTTGACGTCCTTGCGCGGCAGGTGATGCAGCACCGGCAGGAGCAGCCCGTTGTGCGTCAGCACCACCGCCGTGGACGGCCCGGCGGGCGTCCGCCCGGCGACCCAGCGTATGGCCCCCCCATCCTCGCCGTCCGTATCCTCGAGACGGGCGGCATCCTCCGCTTCCGCGTCGGGCGGCAGCTCCGCCAGCAGATCCTCGCGCAGGGCCGCCAGCTGGGAATGGACATCATAGCCGGCAAAAAAACGAAACTCCGGGCCGGGACGTTCCGTCCCCTCCGCCGCCTCCGCAAGCGTGGCCCGGGCCTGCCAGCGCCGCAGCCAGCCGGCATGCTCCTCACAGGCCCAGTGCGGCCTGCCGCCCAGCGCCAGGGCCGGGTCCGTATGCAGACAAATGTCCGCGCCGGCTTCCCAGAGACGGCGGAGCAGCGTGTCCTCGGTGGGCGTCAGCAGGGCGAAGCCCGCCAGCAGCACCGGCCGGCCGTCGCGGGCCCGCAGGCTCTCCGGCGCTTCTCCGCCAAGACGGACCGCCTCGCAGGCGTCAAAGCCCGGCGTCGTCCAGCCCCGTTCCCGCAAAAGCGAGGCATAGGCCTCCTGGATGCGCCCCAGCGCGGCAAGCAGGGCGGCGGCAGGCGGCGCGACCTCGCCCTCCATGTGGGCGATGTCGGCGGCGGTCACGCCGTAGCCGAAAAGCTCGTCCAGCACGCCGGCCAGCCGCATGCCCCAGGGCAGGAACTCCTCCATCTCCATGCGGGAAAAGCGCTCGGCAAGACCGCTGTCCGTACGGGAAAGGCCGTTGACGCACTCCCGCAGCAGCGCCACCTGATCCAGACTGTTGGCCGTGTGGACGGGGGGCTCTCCCGTCTGTTCCCGCCAGCGGCCCAGCAGCTCGGTGAAGGTCATCACCTTGGGCAGCAGCACCGGCTTGCCGTCCAGGGCATAGAGGTGCTGGAGATAACGCCACGGGCGATTATGCGGCACCACCAGCAGGGCCCGTCCGGGGCAGCCGTCCGTGCGGCGGGCGATGAAGTCCTTGAGGGCGGGCAGGAAGGGCTTGCGCCAGTCGAAAAGAGAAAAGGGCGTTCCGGACATGTCTACACCTCATGGCAGCAGGGGAAGGCCTGCGTCAGATCCGCCAGCAGTTCCGAGGCGTCCGTGAGCTCCACCCGCCGGAAACGCCGTTCATCCAGATAGACGAGCAGGCCCGTGGCCGGAAGGTCCTGCGGCAGGCAGCTCAGATAGCCGCGCAGCTGCGCCGCATGGCCCGCTTCGGGACTGCCGCTCTTGAATTCCAGCACCAGATAGCGCCGCCTGCCCGGTACGATGAGGTCCGCCCGCCCGGCCCGCAGGCCGTCGCGCCCGGCCACGAGCAGTCCCTGTTCCGCATGCCCCCGGCCCAGCCAGTCCAGGAGCCGGGGCTGCCCCGCGAACCAGCCGAGGGCGGACAGGATGCCCTGCCGGAAGGCGTCGTCCTCCGGCACGGCCCGCGGAAAGCTCTCCCGGCCGCGCCGCCAGGCCGTTTCCGCCCGGCTTTCGGCGCTGTCGCCCCCCGCGGCGGCAAGATGCTCAAGACAGTGATGCAGGAACTCCCCCCGGTCCTGCGGCCGGAAGGAGCTCCCCAGCGGATTGCGAAAGATCTTGAGCGCGGGCAGCCACTGCATGGGCCGCCACGGCAGTCCCCCGTCCGCACAGGACGCGCCGGACGCCGCCTGCGGCGCGGCCTCTTCCGGCATGGGGCCCGCTCCGGAGGAACCGTCGTCCACGGCCGTCGGGGCGGGCAGGCGGCCCTCCGCATAGGGGACGCCGAAACCGGCCAGCTCCCAGAGGCGGTTCAGACCGGCCGTGACGCTGCCGCGCGAAGAGGGCGTGAGCGGCGTCCGGATGACGTGCAGCTCCTCGCAGGCGCGGGTGAAGGCCACATAGAGCTGATTGAGGCGTTCCACGCCCTGACGCACGCATTCGCGGTAGTAGGGTCCGCCCATTGCGGAGCGTGCCCGGCAGACGACGCGCACCTCGCCCACACTCATGGGCAGCATCTTGTCCATGCGCAGGGTCATGCCGGTACCGGGCAGGATGACCACCGGGGCCTGCAGGCCCTTGGACTTGTGGATGGTCATGACGCGCACGGCATCCAGATTTTCCGGCGCGGGCACCTTCTCTTCCTGCCCCTTGCGGTCCCAGTGATACAGGAAGGCCGCCGGAGAGCCCAGCCCGTTCTCCTCGGCCGAGGCCAGCACCTCCATGAAGCAGCGCAAAAAGACCGCCGCGTCGGGGAAACGCTCGCGAGCCTGGAGACGCTCGCACCATTCCATGAGGGTGTCGTAGGGCGTCATGAGCCCGGCCCGGCCGAGGAAGGGCGCGAGGAAATGTTCCCAGATGTCCGGGCGGAACTCGCGGAAGGCCTGCCAGAGCGGGCCCTGCCTGCGGGCATGGGCGGCCCGCCAGTCATGCAGCGCCTGCGGATCGAGGCTGAAGGCGGGATGTCCGGCCAGCAGCTCGCCGTGCAGCACGCTCCACAGGGCCACGTCGTCCTCCGGCCGGTCCAGAAAGCGCAAAAAGGCCACCAGCTGGAGGATGAGCGGATGCTCCGCCAGCAGGAGGCTGTTCTCGGTGATGACGGGGACGCCGTCCTCCATGAGCAGTTCGGCATAATCATGGGCCAGCTCATTGGTGGCCACCAGCACGAGCACGTCCGACCAGGGACGGCGCGCGCCCGTCTCCCGCACGAGGCGCAGCAGGCTTTCACCCACGGCCTGCCTGCCTTCGGCGGCGAGCATGCCTTCATCCGTCTCCGCCGCATCATATACCCGCACATAGCCGCCGGGGGCGGCCGGTTCCGGCAGACGCTGCACGGCATCGGCATAGGCGCTCGCCACGGCGGCGGCCCCTTCTTCCAGCAGGTCGGCGGGGACGCTCTTGCCCAGGATGGCCGTCAGCACCTCCCGCGCCGCCTCACGATCGGCCAGACGGGAAAACAGCCGGTTGTTATGCTCCACGATGACCTGGCGGCTGCGCCGGTTGCAGGGCAGGGACTCCTGACGGCAGCCCTCGGCCATGCCCAGCAGTTCCGCATCCTGCGCCAGCTCGTCAAAAAGGCGGGTGTCGCCGCCGCGCCAGCCGTAGATGGCCTGCTTGACGTCCCCCACCCAGGTCAGGGTGCCGCCCTGGGCAAGCGCTTCCCCCACCAGCGGATGCATGGCCTGCCACTGCTGGCGGCTGGTGTCCTGGAATTCGTCGAGCATGAAATGCCGCAGACGGCTGCCCAGACGGCAGAGGGCCTCCGGCACGCCGAACTCCCCGGACAGGGCCTCACGGGCCTTGAGCGGGACGAGCACCGCCGGGATATTGCCGTCCCGGCGGCTGTCGCGCGCGAACTCCTCGCAAAGCATCCCGGCAAGGCGCACGGTCTGGGCGGACTTGCGCGCCTCATTCAGCACGGCGAAGTGACGGATGGCCTCATGGGCCGTCCGCCAGAGCGTTTCCCAGGCTCCGGTCAGCGAAGCGGGGCAGGCGCTGCCTTTATTGAGGATCTCCTTGCCCGGCTCGGTGAAGAAGGAACTTTTCCCGAAGTCCGCGTTCCGCTCCACGATCTTCTCGCAGGCCTGCCTCACGGCCGCCTTGAGCTTGACGCCGCCGCCCTCGCTTTCCTTGAGGAAGATCCCGGCCGCCGTACGGCAGTCCGTCCAGATGCGTTCTTCCTCCGCGTCGATGGCCGATGGCGGACTGAGCCGGGAAAAGCTGCCGTCCAGAAAGCCGTCCCAGAGGGAGCGCAGCTCCTCCACCAGATGCGTGCCCGCCACAAAGCCCTTCCTGTCCGCCTGGAAGATCAGCCCGGCGTACACGTCGCGCAGCATGGCCAGCTTGTCCGCATCCCCGTGCCACGCCTCGTCTATGAGTCTGTCCAGCCGGGGCTGCATGGCCTCGCTGCTGGCAAAGACGGGCTGGAAGTCCGGCGGCAGGCCGAGGTCCAGAGCGGCGGCCCGCACGATGCGATGGAGCAGGCTGTCGATGGTGCGGATGTTGAGCGAGGAAAGATCGCGCAGGATGACCTCCAGCCAGCGCGCCGCCGCGTGCGGCTGCAGGGGGATGTCCTGCGCCGTGCCGCCCAGGGCCACATTCTTCAGCTCCCTGATGACGCGGTCGCGCATCTCCGTGGCCGCGGCATTGGTGAAGGTGATGGCGAGGATCTCCCCCCAGTGCGCGGGGCCGTCATGCCGTACCAGACAGGCGGCCCCCGCCCCGGCGGCGCCGGCCTCGCAGTGGGCCAGCCGGTTCAGGAAAAGGCGGGTGAGGGTATAGGTCTTGCCCGATCCGGCGGAAGCCTTGATCTGGAGCATGCGCTGCCGGGAGCTCAGGGAGGCGGCAATATCCATCGCGCCCCCGCCCTATGCCTGCTCCGGCGGCAGCATGCCGGCAAGCATGCCCTGACCAGTGGACTCCAGCACGGCCCGCCAGAGATCGGAAGCGATGTTGAGCTTGCGGCGCTTGGCCGTCACCAGCGGCAGCGGCAGATGCACGAACTTGTCCTGCAGGCGGCCCACCACCATCTCCGTGCGTCCGGCCAGGGCGGCATGCACGGCGTACTGGCCCAGGAAGCCGCAATAGACCTTGTCGTTGGGGGTGGCGGGCACGGAACGGATGATGTAGCTGGGGTCGATGTACTTGAGGGTATGGGGCACGCCGCGCTCCCCAAGATAGCGCTTGATCTCCCGCTGCAGCAGGGTGGCGATGTCCCCCAGCACGGGATTGCCCGAAATATCCGTTTCGCCGCGCTGATCCAGCAGATGCTGGCCCGCGCCCTCGGCCACCACGATGACGGCATGATGCCGCGCGGCCAGCCGCTGTTCCAGCGCGGGCAGCAGGCCGCCCTCGCCCTCCAGGCGGAAGGGGGCCTCCGGCACGAGCACGAAGTTCACTTCCTTGAGGGCCAGCGCCGCGCGCGCCGCGATGAAGCCCGACTCGCGCCCCATGAGCTTCACCAGCCCTACGCCGTTATGCACGCCGCAGGCCTCGGTATGGGCGCACTGTATGGCTTCCGTGGCCTTGGACACGGCGGTCTCGAAGCCGAAGGACTGGGCGATGAAGTTGATGTCGTTGTCGATGGTCTTGGGGATGCCGATGACGGAAAGCTTGAGAGAACGCGCGGAGACCTCGGCGGCAATGGCCTGCGCCGCCTTCATGGAGCCGTCGCCGCCGATGACGAACAGGATGTTCACATTGTTGCGTTCCAGCATGTCCACGATCTCTTCCGGGGACTGCGGCCCGCGCGAGGTGCCCAGGATGGTCCCCCCGAAACGGTGGATGTCGCTCACGCTCTGCGGCGTCAGCTCGGCCACCGTATGCCCGTAGCGGGAGATGAAGCCTTCCAGACCATAGCGGATGCCGAGCACGGACGGCACGTCATAGGCATGGTAGGCCTCCAGGACGATGGAGCGGATGACGTCGTTGAGCCCCGGGCAGAGCCCGCCGCAGGTGACGATGGCGCACTTGGCCCGGCGCGAGTCGAAATAGAGCTTACGCCGCGGCCCCGCCGCCTCGAAGCAGAGACAGACCGGATCGTCGAAATCGTCGCAGAGTTCCCTGTCCACATAGATGGGGATGCGCCGATCGTCGGCCCAGGCCCGGAAGGGCAGGGGAGAGTCCAGCTTGGCCGGCCCAAGCAGCCGGATGTCGGTCGCTATGCCGTTATATTCCCTGTGACAGACGGACAGCATGGGCTGCGACGCGTCGTCCATGTGCTGCTGCGACATGTTTTCCTCTCCTTGTTCATTGCTTTGTTGGGGGGAAGGGGACCCCCTCGCCATAGAGGCGGGGCCGGCTCGTGTCCCTGACTCTTCCCCCCAAACAGACCGCGAATACTGAAAATGCTCTATGGAGGGAAGCTGTACGCCCTATGCGCCCGGCTGCGCGGCGTCATGCTCCGCCTTCATGGCGGCGATGACCAGCGTGAGGAAGGCGTCCAGCTCCAGGCCGATCTTTTCGCATTCCCGGATATTGTCGCGGTTGACGCTGGCGGCAAAGGCCTTGTCCTTCATCTTTTTCTTGATGCTCTTGCTTTCCATGCCCTCGTAGCCCGTGGGCCGCATGAGGGCCGCGGCGCCGACCAGACCGGTGACGGTCTCCGCACAGCGCAGGGCATAGTCCAGACGGCTTTGCGGCATGACGCCCGTCATCTCGCCGTTATGGGCCCGGATGGCCGTAAGGGCCTCCTCCGGCAGCCTGCCCGCCAGCAGCTCGCCGGCAGCAAGCCCGTGCCGCTGCGGCTCGTGCATGGTGGCCGGATAGTCCACGTCATGCAGCAGGCCCGTGAGCGCCCAGAGCTCCTCGTCTTCGCCAAAGTGCCGGGCCAGGGCGGCCATGACCGACGCCGACGCCGTGCTGTGCTGCAACAGACCGCCTTCCACGCCATTTTCCGCCAGCAGGGCCAGCGCTTCCTTATGGGATATCATGAGTGCATACCTCGTCGAAAAAAAGTGTCTTAGCCTATGTCAGGCAGGGACGCTTGGCAAGGGAAGAGCGCCCCGTGTTGACAGCGCAGGGAATATGTCGGAAAAGCACTGTTTGTCGTCATGATTTCTTCACGAGGTTCCGTATCGCCATGCCCCTTTATGGCCTGAAATTCCGTACGCTTGGCCAGACGAGCTACCATTCCGGCCCGGACTCGCTGCGCCCCGGCGATCAGGTGATCATCGCCGCTGAACAGGGCGAGGCCCTGGCCGAAGTCGTCTCCGGCCCGCATGAAAGCCTGCCCGCGCCCTATGCCGACGCCGCGCAGGCCATCCTGCGCCCCGCCACGGCGGAGGACAGGGAACGCGCCCGCAGCAACGCCGTCCTGGCGCAGGAGGCCGCCGCCTTCTGCCGCCAGTGCATCCGGCAGCGCCGTCTGGACATGAAACTTGTGGAAGTGGAAGTCTATTTTGACCGCAGCAAGTTCATCTTTTACTTTACCGCTCCAGCCCGCATAGACTTCAGGGAACTGGTCAAGGATCTGGTGCGCGAATACCGCGCCCGCATCGAGCTGCGCCAGATAGGCGTGCGCCACGAGACGCAGATGGTGGGCGCGGTGGGCAACTGCGGCATGGTCTGCTGCTGCCGCCGCTACCTGCGCAAGTTCGCGCCGGTGACCATCCGCATGGCCAAGGAGCAGAACCTTTTCCTCAATCCGGCCAAGATATCCGGCATCTGCGGACGCCTCCTGTGCTGCCTTGCCTACGAGCAGGAGAACTACGACCGCTTCCACCGCAATTGTCCCCGCCTGGGCAAGAAGTACCAGACCACGCAGGGCAGCATGAAGGTCCTGCGGGCCAACATGTTCCGCAACTCCCTGTCCGTGCTCAATGAGAACAACGAAGAACTTGAACTGACGCTTGAAGAATGGCAGGCCCTTGAGCCGCACCGTCCCGAAGCGCCGCAGCAGCAGGGCGCCGGACAGGGCAAGCCCCAGCCGAAGCCGGCGGCCTCGCCCGCCACGGACGGGATGCTCATCGTTTCCGCCACGCCGGACACCATCGACGACGACCTGTCCCGCTTCCATGATCTGCTGCCGGAGGCGGAAGGCGACGCGGACGCGCCGTCCGCGGGCGTCGCCGGGCAGGAAGGCGCTGCTGGGCAGACGGCGGCAGGGCAGGGCGAGGGCGGCAAGGCCCGCCGCAAGCGCCGCCGCAAACCGGCCGCCCGCGGCACAGATGACGGCGGCCCCTCTACCGAACAACCCTAAGGAGCGACCCGGTGTCCCACTTTTTCATCACCACGCCCATTTATTATGTCAACGCGCAGCCGCATCTCGGCCACGCCTATACCACCATCGTGGCGGACAGCCTTGCCCGCTTCCACCGCCTGAAAGGAGAGGACACCCTTTTCCTGACCGGGACGGACGAGCACGGGGACAAGATCGTGCAGTCCGCCGAGAAGCAGGGCAAGAGCCCTCAGGAATTCGTGGACGGCATCAGCGCGCAGTTCCGCGCGCTCTGGCCGCAGCTCGGCATCGCCAACGACCGTTTCGTGCGCACCACGGACGCCGACCACAAGGCCCGCGTGCAGCGCTTCCTGCAGCAGGTCTATGATGCCGGGGACATCTATTTCGGCGAGTTCGGCGGGCATTACTGCTACGGCTGCGAACGCTTCTATACGGAAAAGGAGCTGGAGAACGGCCTCTGCCCCCAGCACCTCACCAAGCCGGAATTCATCAGCGAGAAGAACTACTTCTTCCGCATGTCCAAATATCTCCCCTGGCTGAAGGAGCATATCCTCGCCAACCCCGACTTCATCCGGCCGGAACGCTACCGTAACGAGGTGCTGGGCATGCTGGAATCCGGGGCGCTGGAAGATCTCTGCATCTCCCGTCCCAAGAGCCGTCTGACCTGGGGCATCGAACTGCCCTTCGACACGGATTACGTCTGCTACGTCTGGTTCGACGCGCTGCTCAACTACGTCAGCGCGCTGGGCTGGCCGGACGGCCCCGATTACGCCCGTTACTGGCCGGGCGAGCATCTGGTGGCCAAGGACATCCTCAAGCCCCACGCCATCTTCTGGCCCACCATGCTCAAGGCTGCGGGCCTACCCCTCTACCAGCACCTGAACGTCCACGGCTACTGGCTCGTGCGTGACACCAAGATGTCGAAATCTCTGGGGAACGTCGTCGATCCACTGGCCATGAGCCAGGAATTCGGTCTGGATGCCTTCCGCTATTTCCTCCTGCGGGAGATGCACTTCGGTTCCGACGCCAGCTTCAGCGAGGAGAGCATCGTCACCCGCATCAATGCCGACCTGGCCAACGATCTGGGCAATCTCTACAGCCGCGTGCTGTCCATGACCGCCAAATTCTGCGACGGCAAAACGCCCCCCTGCGGCAGCCTGAACGAAGATGACAAGGCCATCGCCGAGCTCTGCCTCAACGCCATGCAGAACTATGTGCAGCTCTTCGGCGGCGTCCAGTTCTCGCAGGCGCTGGAATCCCTCTGGGAACTGGTGCGCGCCTGCAACAAGTACGTGGACTCGCAGGCTCCCTGGGCCCTGTTCAAGCAGGGCGATGCCGATCGCCTGAACACGGTGATGCACACGCTGCTCACGGCCATGCGCAAGGTGGCCCTCTGCCTCTGGCCGGTCATGCCGCAGTCGGCGGCGGCCATGCTGACCCAGCTCGGGCAGCCCGCCAGCGGCGAGACGGCCCCGGCCTGCGATATGGAGCGGGAAGCCGGGGAATTTGCCGGACTGACGGCGGGCACGCCGCTGGCCGCCGCCTCCAACCTCTTCCCGCGCATCGACGTGGCGGCCCGCGCCAAGGCTGCCGAAGCCGCCGCCAGCGCCGAAAAGGAAAAGAACAAGGCCGAAAAGGCCGCGCAAAAGGCGAAGGCGGCCCCCGCCCCCGCAGGCCCGGCAGAAGAGATCAGCTTTGAGCAGTTCAAGGCGGCGGATCTGCGCGTGGGCACAGTGCGCGTCTGCGAGCGCCACCCCAATGCCGACCGCATCCTGCGCCTTGAGATCGACTTCGGGGAAGGGCAGCCGCGGCAGATCCTTTCCGGTCTGGCGGAATTCTTCGCCCCGGAAGAGCTCGTGGGCAAGCAGGTCTGCGCCGTGCTCAACCTGGCCCCCCGCAAGATACGCGGCCTCATGTCCCACGGCATGGTGCTTACGGCGGAGCAGGACGGCAGGCTCGTCCTCCTGCAGCCCGGCGGCAGCATGCCCGACGGCAGCCGGATAGGCTAACGGCCTCCGGGGCAGGGCGCCGGCGGCATCCTGCCCCTTGCCGCACCTGCCGGCTCAGTCGCCCATCGGCGACGGCATGGCGGGATGCTCCCCGGACGGCGTCGCAAAAAGACGCTCCAGCGCCTGCTGGTCCAGGGGAGTGAGGTTGAAGCGCATGGCGGCGTCATCCAGCAGGGCATAGAGCCCGGCCCGCCCCTTTTCCGCCAGCCCGGCGGCCACATAGGCCGCCGCCCGGCGCACCAGCTCGCTTTGCGGCATGATCGTCGTCATGGAAAACCTCCTTGCGCGGCCCGCCGGGAGCGGCGGACGTTCCGCATCGGTGCTGCATATCCACGGCCCGGACTGCCGGGCCTCCCTATCAACCACTAGCCAAAGTCGTGCCCCTTGGCAATGCGGAAGGGCGCACACGGGGAAAACATGGACAACCTTTTTGTGGCCCTCATCCTCAGCATTGTGGAAGGACTCACGGAATATCTGCCCGTCTCCTCATCGGGCCATCTCATCCTGGCCAGCGACCTGCTCAACTTCGTGGGCGAAAAGGCCGCGACCTTCAATGTCGTCATCCAGCTCGGCGCCATCATGGCCGTGGTGGTGCTGTACTGGGAACGCTTCTGGGGGCTGCTGCGGCCGCAGCCCTATGTGCGCTTTGCCGGCATGCGCGGCATCATCCTGCTCATCCTGACCTGTCTGCCGGCCTGCATCGTGGGGCTGCTCCTGCATTCCACCATCAAGAAGTACCTCTTCACGCCCACCACGGTGCTGCTGGCGCTGGTGGCGGGAGCCATCATGATGATCGTGGTGGAGCGGCGCAAGTATCGCCCCTCCTGCGTGACGCTGGACGAGATGACGCCCCGGCTCGCGCTGGGCATCGGGCTTTTCCAGTGTCTTTCGCTCTGGCCGGGCTTTTCCCGTTCGGCATCCACCATCATGGGCGGTATGCTCCTCGGCGCCAAGCGCAACGTGGCCGCGGAATATTCCTTCATCGCCGCCGTGCCCATCATGATCGCCGCCACGGGCTATGACATGCTCAAGAGCTGGCACCTCTTCACCGCGGCGGACATCCCCTTCTTTGCCGTGGGCATGGTGGGGGCCTTCCTTTCCGCGCTGCTGGCCATCAAGGCCTTTGTGGCGCTGGTCGGGCGCATCACCCTTGTGCCCTTTGCCGTCTACCGGCTCGTGCTGGCCCCCTTTGTCTTTTATTTCATGGTTTACTGAGGCCCTGAAAAAAAATTTTGTCTGACCTGAAAAAAATGCTTGCCATCAGGCGGAAGTTTGTCTAAGTTCTTCTTCGCGCTTGATGGAAAAACATGGCAAGGTAGCTCAGTTGGTCAGAGCATGCGGTTCATACCCGCAGTGTCGGGGGTTCAAATCCCTCCCTTGCTACCAGAATGCAGGACGTCCGGGAGTTTTCCTCCCGGACGTTTTTCTTTTTTGCGCCGCATAGGCGCTGTCCGTGGCACCACCATGTTGCAACCACCTCCCACACCGACACGGCCCCGACGTACGGCCGCCGCGCCTTGCTTCGCTGCCGGGCCGGGGCTCCTCCCGGTGAGGGCGGGCAGGGCGGGGCCGCCTTCCGTCCCGCCTCCGTCGAAGAAGACGCCCGGCTGGCGCGAGAGCCTGCGCCGCTATGCCGCGCATGTACGGCGGCATCCTGTCCGCAGCCTGCTGCGCTGGGCCGTCTTTCTGGTCTTCCTGGACATCTTCCGCTATCTGGCCCTGCCGCCGGTCATCCCCCTCATGGCCTGGGACCCCGGAGAGACGGCCATGATGGCCCTGCGCCGCGAGGCCTTTACCGAGGCCCACCCCGGCAAGACGTGGCGTCCGCGGCAGCAGTGGATGCCGCTGGAGCGCATCTCCCCGTGGCTGCGGCAGGCCGTCGTCGCCTCGGAGGACGACCGCTTCTATACCCATCACGGCTTCGATCTCGAACTGCTCTGGCAGGCGGCCCTGCGCAACTGGAAAAAGGGCAGACTCTCGGCCGGTGCCAGCACCATCACCCAGCAGCTGGCCAAAAACCTCTGGTTCTCGCCGGAGCGCTCCCTGCTGCGCAAGATCAAGGAAGCCATCATGACGGCACGCCTGGAGCTCTGGCTCGACAAGGACCGGATACTGGAGCTCTATCTGAATGTCGTGGAGTGGGGGCAGGGGATCTTTGGCGCGGAGGCTGCCGCCCGGCACTACTTCGGCAAGCCGGCCGCCGCCCTGAACAAACGGGAAGCCGCCCAGCTGGCGGTCATGCTGCCCGCACCGCTCAAGCGCTCGCCGCGCTCGCCGCTGGTGCAGCGCCTGTCCTCCCGCCTCATGCGGCGCATGTACTGACGCGGGCACGGCGAGGCTGTCCAAAAATCATACGCCGTCCAGTTTTTGCACAGGCCGGCCGGGGCGGCCGGGTCAGCGGCTCTTGATTGTCTTCTGTGCCGTAATGGGGTAGAGTGCTCCCCTCATGTCTGAGACCACACCTTTTAAGGAGTAATACATGACCGAGGAATTGCAGACCCAGCAGGGCCATGATGACGCCCAGGAAGATTTCGCCACCCTTTTCGCCGCGCAGGAGGCCGCCGCGCCGCGCCTGCAGACAGGCCAGAAGGTGACGGGAAAGATCATTGAGATCAATGGTGATTCCGTCTTCGTCGATGTGGGCATCAAGGTGGACGGCGTCATGGATCGCAAGGACATTCTCGATGCCGAAGGCAAGGAAATGGCAGCCCCCGGCGACAGCATCGAGGTATGGGTCGTGGGCGTCAATCCCCACGAGATCCGCCTGTCCCGCTCCATGAGCGGCAGCGGCATGGCTGCCCTGGAAGAAGCCTGCCAGTCCGGCGTCCCGGTGGACGGCCGCGTCGTGGCTTCCTGCAAGGGCGGCTATACCGTGGAAGTGCTCGGCAAGACCGCCTTCTGCCCCGGCAGCCAGATGGATGCCGCCGCCACGGGCGACGCCGAGTCCGTCGTGGGCCGCACCATGCAGTTCGTGGTGCTGCGCGTGGAGAACCGCGGCCGCAACATCGTGGTTTCCCGTCGGGCCCTGCTGGAACGCGAGCGGCAGGACAATCTGGAAAAGCTGCTGGCCAGCATCAAGGTGGGCGACACCGTCGAGGGCCGCATCACGCGCCTTGCCCCCTTCGGCGCCTTCATGGAACTCGCCCCGGCTGTGGAAGGCATGATCCATCTGTCCGAACTGTCGTGGTCGCGCGTGGGCGCTGCCGACGAGGCCGTCTCGCCCGGCGATATGGTGCGCGCCAAGCTGCTTTCCGTGAGCACGGACGACAAGGGACGCACCCGCATCTCCCTTTCCCGCAAGCAGGCCGAAGGCGATCCCTGGGCGCAGGTGACCGACCGTCTGGCTGTGGGCAGCATCGTGGAAGGCAAGGTGACCCGCCTTGCGCCCTTCGGCGCCTTTGTGGAACTGCTGCCCGGCGTGGAAGGCCTCGTGCACCTGTCCGAAATGTCCTGGACCAAGCGCGTCAACAAGGCTGAAGACGTGGTGGCCGCCGGGGATACCGTGTCCGTGAAGATCAAGGAGATCAATCCCGAGACCCGCCGCATCTCCCTGAGCATGCGTGACGCCGAAGGCGATCCGTGGCAGGAGGCCGCCAGTCGCTTTGCCGTGGGCACGGTGGTGGAAGGCACGGTGGAGAGCCAGAGCAAGTTCGGCGTCTTCGTGACCCTGGCTCCGGGCATCACGGGCCTGCTCCCGGCCGGCGTCATCAAGAGCGCCAAGAAGAGCGAATTCACCAGCCTCGACAAGGGCGACAGCGTCAAGCTGGTCGTTCAAAATCTGGACACCGCCGCCCGCCGCATCAGCCTTGCGCCCGAAGGGGTGGAAGTGGCGGAAAAGACCCGCGATACGGACTGGAAGCAGCATGCCAGCGCGGGTTCCACCGGTCAGGGAGCCGGAATGGGGATCATGGCACAGGCTTTGCAGAAGGCTCTGCAAAAGAAAGCCTAAGGAGCTTCCCCTATGAGAATGAGAAAAACCTTTGCTCTGGCGCTCGCCACGCTGTTCATGATGGGCAGTCTGGCGCAGGCAGCCACGCTTCCCGATTTTTCCACCCTGGCCGCCAAGTGCGGCCCGGCGGTGGTCAATATCGGTACCGAACGCACCGCACAGGCGGGCGGGCCCGAAGAGTTCTTCGGCGAGATGTTCCGCAACATGCCCCCCGGCTTCGGTCAGTTCTTCGATCAGTTCGGCATGGGCCCGCGCGGCGGGCAGCGTGCCCCGCAAAAAAAGCAGAAGTCCCTCGGTTCGGGCTTCATCATCTCGGCTGACGGCTACATCGTCACCAACAACCATGTGGTGGCCGACGCCGATGTGATCCACGTGACCCTTGACGAGAGCAACGGCAAGTCCACCCCGCTGGTGGCCAAGCTCATCGGCGCCGACGAGGAGACCGACCTGGCCCTGCTCAAGGTGGAAGCCAAGAAGGAACTGCCCTTCCTCAAGTTCGGCAATTCCGACGCGCTCAAGGTGGGCGAGTGGCTCATGGCCATCGGCAACCCCTTCGGCCTTGACCACACGGTGACCTCCGGCATCCTGTCCGCCAAGGGCCGCAACATCCGCTCCGGGCCGTTCGACAACTTCCTGCAGACGGACTGTTCCATCAATCCCGGCAACTCCGGGGGCCCGCTGCTGAACATGGACGGCGACGTGGTCGGCATCAATACCGCCATCATCGCCAGCGGGCAGGGGATCGGCTTTGCCATCCCCAGCAACATGGCCTCCAACATCATCGAGCAGATCAAGAGCGGCAAGAAGGTCAGCCGCGGCTGGATCGGCGTGACCATCCAGGATGTGGATGAAGCCATGGCCAAGGCCATCGGCATGGAAACGCCCCGCGGGGCGCTGGTGGCCAGCACCCTGGAAGGCGAGCCCGCCGCCAAGGCTGGCATCGAAGATGGCGACGTCATCGTCAGCGTGGACGGCGAGAGCATCGCCGACTCTTCGGCCCTGCTGCGCGCCATCGCGGCCAAGAAGCCCGGCAGCGTCGTCAAGCTGGGCGTCTGGCGCGGCGGCAAGGAACAGATGATGGACGTCACCCTCGGTGAACGCCAGAGCGCCCAGAGCGCCGCCGCCCCCGGCAAGGACGGCAAGAAGCAGGACGAAGGCCTGCTGGGCCTCACGGTGCGCGCGCTCAAGGCGGAAGAACGTCAGGAGCTGGACCTGTCCGACAAGGAAGGCATCCTTGTGCTGGAGGTCAACCCGGACAAGGCCGCTGCCGAAGCCGACATCCGTCCCGGCGACATCATCCTGCGGGCTGACCGCAAGCCGGTGAACTCGCCGGAAGCGCTCTCCAAGATCGTCAAGGAAGTGGGCGTGCAGCGCGGCGCCATCATGCTGCAGGTCATGCGGCGCGGTGATACGCTCTTCAAGGCGCTCACCATCGAAAAGAAGTAACACGCTATCTGCTACCGCCTGGTAACAACAAAAAAAGGAGGCATACGCCTCCTTTTTTTGTTGCCGTCAAACGGGGCTTGTAACATGCCGCAAAGCCCTGTATCTGAAAGACAGGAGCGTTTTGCTCGTGAAACGACAAAACGCGCGGCGGCACACAGGATCGCCCGGCCAAAATGGAGCGGGAAAAACGCGTTTTTCCGCAAATCGACAGGCCCGCATGCTTTGGAACGCGAAGCGTTTCAAGGAAGATGCTCAAGGCCCATCCCTTGTCCAGACCGGACACGACACCCCAAGGAGAGACTGCATGGCTACCACACCCTCCGGCAGGCAGATGTACCCCTCGTTCGACGCGGCCCATGAGGCCTTTGTCCAGGAATACCTTGCCCTTTACCACAACTTCCCAAAATACATGGAAGATCTTGTCCTCGGCTTTGGTTGGGGAGAAGGCGGGAACGGGCAGCGCTGGTTCATCATTTCCGCCGATCCCAAGGATCTGCAGCACCTTACCTATCCTGAGCTCATGAACTGGGATCATGAAGGGTTCAACGACCTCCCAGAGCTCATCCAGCACGCCCGCCTTGATTCCATCGTGGAGTAGGCCGCGCCGCCCGGCATCACGGCAAAAGGGCAGTCCCTTTTTCGCGGACCGGGGCACCTCCTCTCCGTGTGTCCGGTTCTTCCTCCGCTTTCGCTGCCCAGAGCATTTTCAGGTTGAAACACTTTGCGTTTCAACCTGAAAATGCTCTAAAAACGCGCTGGGGAAGGAATGGGGGACTTGGGAGGGAAGGGGACCTCCTCTCCGCCGGCGACGACCAAAAGGCGGCCATAGGCCGTGCCCGTTGGGCGACGCAGAAGCCTTACGGGCATCGACAGCAGAGCGCGACCGAAAGGCGGCCGGAGGCCGTGCCCGTTAGGCGACGCAGGAGCCTTACGGGCATCGACAGCAGAGCGAGGGGCCCCTTCCCCCCACAAGCAGCGAATAGTGTTCCGCCCCCCCCCTGCGCCGCAAACCATGCCTGCCCTGAGCTGGGGGAGGGGGGAACAATCTTTCAGGGAGCCATTGCCGCAGGCGCGGCAAAGCCGCCTGTCCGTCGGCCTCCGCCCGCTGACGGCGGTTGCGTCCGGCAAGAGGGCAGGCTATACTGACAGATGACGCGAAAGGAGGAATCTATGTCCCTGCATCCCCACGCCGGGCAACTGCCCACGCCTGACATGCTGACTGACGTGCCGTCGCTGGTCAGCGCCTATTACACCGATTTCCCCAGTCCGGCCGAGGCGTCCCAGCGAGTCAGCTTCGGGACATCGGGGCACAGGGGCTCTTCCCTTGATCTGAGCTTCAACGAAGAGCACATCTACGCCATTACCCAGGCCGTCTGCGACTACCGCGCCAGCCACGGCATCAAGGGGCCGCTCTTTCTCGGCGGGGACAGCCATGCCCTTTCCCAGCCGGCCTTTCGGTCGGCCCTGGAAGTGCTGGTGGCCAACGACGTCCATGTCTTCATCGCTCCGGACGGGGAGTATACCGCCACGCCGGTCATCTCCCACGCCATCCTGAGCTGGAACGCCGGCAACGCGGGCAGCTCCCAGGCGGACGGCATCATCATCACCCCGTCGCACAATCCCCCGCGGGACGGCGGCTTCAAGTACAATCCGCCGCATGGCGGCCCGGCGGAGACCGCGGTCACCCGCTGGATAGAACGCCGGGCCAACGAACATCTGGAAGCCAGCAACCGCGCCGTGCAGATCATGCACTACCGGGCGGCCCGGCATTCCTCGCTCGTCAAGGTCTACGACTTCACGGCCCGCTATGTGGACGACCTGGCCGAAGTGCTGGACATGCCGGCCATCGCCGCTTCAGGGCTCTCCCTTGGCGTGGACCCGCTGGGCGGCGCAAGCCTGCCCCTGTGGGAACCCATTGCCCAGAAATACGGCCTTGCGTTGAGCGTGGTCAATCAGGAGGTGGACCCGTCCTTCCGCTTCGTGCCCTGCGACAAGGACGGCAAGATCCGCATGGATTGTTCGTCCCCCTATGCCATGAGCCGCCTGCTGTCGCTGCGTGACCGTTTCGATCTGGCCTTTGCCTGCGACCCGGACGCGGATCGCCACGGCATCGTGACGCGTGACGAGCTCATGAACCCCAATCATTTTCTGGCGGCGGCATGCTGGTACCTCTTTCGGACACGCACGCAGTGGAGCAAAGGCAGCGGCATAGGCAAGACGCTGGTGACCAGCGCCATGCTGGACAGGGTAGGGGAGGAGCTCCAGCGTCCGGTAGTGGAAGTCCCCGTGGGCTTCAAGTGGTTTGCCCCCTATCTGCATAGCGGACGCTGCGCCCTGGGCTGCGAGGAAAGCGCCGGCGCTTCCTTCCTGACCCGCGACGGGCGGCCGTGGAGCACGGACAAGGACGGCCCGCTGCTCTGCCTGCTGGCGGCGGAAATGATGGCCAGAGAAGGCAAATCCCCCTCCGCCGTCTACGCCGGTCTGACAGAACGGCACGGGGCTCCCTGCTATCAGCGGCTCGATGCCCCGGCGGACGCCAAGGTGCGCAGCCTGCTCAAGGGCCTGACCGTGGAACAGATCGATATGCAGGAACTGGCGGGCGAACGTGTGGAAAGCGTCATCACCCATGCCCCCGGCAACGATGCGCCCATCGGCGGCATCAAGGTCATGGCCCGCAGCGGCTGGTTCGCCGTGCGTCCGTCAGGTACGGAACCCATTTGCAAAGTCTATACGGAAAGCTTTGCCGGAGAGGAACATCTGCGCCGCCTGCAAAAGGACGCCATCGACCTGCTGAACAGGTTGCTCCAGCAGGCCTGACCGGCACGGGGAAGATCTTCCTCCGAACAGTAGGCAGTGAAGAGCATTAGCTGGACAGCCTTTTATATCTCTTTCAACATTCTATTACATAGGAACCTAACAAAAAATTCATTATCAAGTCTGCCAATTGATTTGCGTCGAAACCTGACAAACAAGTGACACTGACGGCAACAAGTAAATATCCTGTGGAAATCCCCGTCAGACGGTAGCAAGAAGGGGCAGGCAGTTTTACCAGCCCCGTAAAGTGAAGGATTTTATGGAGACTTGTTCCTTAGAGGCCAGTGTTGCATACGAAGAGTTGGTTGAAAATGTAGTCAGGGCCTATCGGGACGATTCCCAAAACTATCCTTGGATAGTAGGTTTTTCTGGTGGCAAAGACAGCACACTTGTAGCTCATCTTGTCTTTGACGCCGTCATGCAGGTGGCCCCTCGCAGACGAACTAGACAAATCTATTTTGTTTCTAATGACACGTTGGTGGAAAGTCCGTTTGTAATCCGCCAGGTGCATGAGCAGTTCGACATGGTACAATCTGCTGCGGACTGTTTTTCCCTACCGATGACCACCGTGATCACTCGTCCCAAGCTGGAACACACCTTCTGGGTGCTGCTCATCGGTAAAGGTTACCCCAGCCCTAACCAAAAGATGCGTTGGTGCACGGACAGACTGAAAATAAAACCCACGTCCCAGTTTATTTTGGATAATGTTTCCCGCTACGGCTCAGCCATTATCGTACTGGGGGTCCGTAAAGATGAAAGTTCTAGCCGCCGTCAGAGTATCGAACGGCACAAAAATTTGGAAAACTCTTATCTAACGCTGCACGGCACCTTGCGCGGAGCCTTTATTTATCGTCCCATCGTAGAGCTGACTACTAACGATGTCTGGTATTTGCTAGGACATTACGATCCCCCGTGGGGCGGTACGCACGAAAAACTGATCCAGATGTACCGCGATGCTGAAGGAGGAGAATGTCCCATGATATTGAGTCAAGAGGAGGCACCGGGCTGTGGCACCAGCTCCAGCCGTTTCGGTTGCTGGGCCTGTACTGTGGTTAACAAAGACAAAAGTCTACAAGGCTTCGTGAACTCCGGACAAAAAAAATACCAACTGCTCATCGATTTTCGGGACTGGCTCCAAGTCATCCGCAACGACCCTGCTTATCGGCAAGCGAGACGGCGTAACGGCCAGCTGACTTTTCTGGCATCGGGTAGAATCATGGGGGGGCCATTCACCCTCAAAGCACGCCAGGAAATTCTTCAGCGTCTGTTGGATGTTCAGAAGCAATACGGTGAGCCCCTAATTTCCGAAGAAGAAATTCGTCTGATTAGAGAACTGTGGTCCACTGAAATAGCAAAAAAATTTTCTCGAGGTTGTAATGAATGAAAAAGCAGTAATGGATTTACCTCTTTGGAGCGACCCCGATACTAACAAGCTGTTTGAAAAAATGTGTTCCGATGCAGGTATCCCATCATCACAAATCAAAGAACTGATTTCTTTGTTACGGGAATATCAACACATGGATAGGGCTCGCGGCATTTATGACGATATGGACATTTGTCTAAGCCAGGGGGGAAGGTGATGCGAATCTCGGCTTTGAAACTTGTCAATTTTAAGTCGTATCGTAGTCAAGTATTTGATTTTCCTCCGCCTCGAAAAAACAAAAATCTAATTCTCATTGGTGGACTAAACGGATTTGGAAAAACATCTTTTTTGGAAGCTCTTTATCTCGGCCTGTATGGTGCGGAAGCCATGAATTATCTGGGACGTGCCGGTCTTGAAGTAGACAAGAATGCGACATACAGCAAGTTTTTAACACGTGCTTTCAATGGAAATGCAGATGCTGATAGCCCTATGTCCATTTCTGTCGAGTTTGTTGACGAATACAATGATGGATTCAGTATCACACGAACTTGGTATTTTGACAGAAACAAAGTGTGGGATGATGAATCCATTCATGTATATAGCGTAAAAAATGGTGTCCGCACAAAATCGCATAAGCCAGAGTGGCTTCCCGAAATACTTGAACAGAATTTTGTTCCCCCGCATCTCGCTCCTTTTTTTTCTTTGATGGTGAAGAAATAAAATCACTTGCCAGTAAAAACAAAGTCGAACAGGTCAAGACAGCAATTGATAATTTTTTGGGAGTCGTAGTCTTACGTCAGCTTCAGAAACGCCTACGTGAATATCAAAATAACCGTCGTCGAGGAGTCTCACAGGTCGAAGAATCCCACCTCAATAATTTGGCGGTATCTATACAGGAACTAGAAGAACGCATCGAAGACTTGCAAAAACAAGAAAGTGAACTAGTTGAGCAAAAGCAGCGAATAGACCAAGAATGGCAGGCCATCCAGGATCGCATGGTAACTTTGGGAGGGGCTGATGGAAGTATTGCTTCTATCAGTACGCTGGCTACAGAGATTAACGAACATGAAAAGCATTTGCAGCAGGCACGCAGTGAACTTAATGACTTACTGTGTTTGAAACTTTCCCTCAACCTTGTCTCTCGGCGTACTGTGCAGTCTTTTCTTGAGCAGATTCGCCGAGAACAGGCTACACGAAAATGGAAGCGCGAGTGCGATGCACTCAGGCCACAGCGGGAAAAATTTCTCTCCTGCTTCTTTTCGTTTGACGCATACTCTCCGCCTTTGATGGCTTTGCAAAAAGAGCAGCTACACAGTGCCATTTGTTCCGCATGGGAATCCTTGTTTTCTCCTCCACCAGCCAACTGCACATCCCGTTGCTTACATTCCTATTTGAGCGATGAAATGCTAAACCAAGTTCACGAACAGTATGAAAGATCACGGGTAGGTAGCAGAGAAATTGCAGAAAAAATGGAAGAAATTGATCTTCTTGAGAGACGCTTAAATTCCTGGCGCATGCAAATGGCCAAACTCGAAGGTCTGGATAGCTCTGGAGAGCTTGTCAACCGCCTAAAACAACAAATGAATGAGATAACTTCACAACGGGATACCTGCCTTACTAATTTGACTACGATCAGAAATCATCTTTCAGCGGACCTAGCTGAACTTGAGAATGCAAAGGCCAGCTATGCACGGGAAAACAGTCGTTATCTTGAGAACGAACCAACAAATTCTCTTCTACACCGGGCGGAAAAAATCTATCAATTCATTGATGACCTCATCCCAAACCTTTATAAACTCAAGATACAGCAGCTGGGAGATGAGATGACCCATGTTTTCCGAGAGTTATCACATAAGCGTCAAGTCTCGCGCATCACTCTAGAAAAAGATGCGACGGCACGATTGTTGAGCATAGACGGAAAGGAACTTGACTTCGACAAGTCTGCTGGTGAATCTCAGATTTTTGCCACAACTCTACTCGCCGCCCTTGCTAATATTTCCGGAGCAAATGCTCCACTGGTAGTGGACACTCCACTGGGGCGCTTAGACAGTCTACATCGAGAAAATATCCTACGCTTCTGGACCCGCGAGAGTGGCCGCCAAGTTATATTACTCAGCCAGGACGAAGAAATTGACGCTACTCAGTACCAGCGGCTGAAACCTTCTATCTTGAAGTCCTATCTTTTGGACCATCAAGATATGGGGAATGGCATCGGGCAGACTACGGCACATGAAGGATATTTTGGAGAGGGTAATGGCCATGTCGTTCGATATGAATGAACTGTTTACTGCACATTTTTCCATAAGTATAGATGCTGCCGATACAGCACGTAAGTTAAAACGTGCTCTTGGTTTTGAAAGTAATTATGAAGTTGCCCGATTAGCTATCGGCCTCTCAATGGGGCAGGAAGAGTATCCTGTTAAGCAGGGGGCTGGTAGTGCAGGAGCTATTCGTGGAAATATACTGTTCGGCAAAGATGATTATCCGCTATGGATAGGTTTGCTACTGACAAATTATCTCCACCACCACCCAGAGGAAGAAAAAGAGATTTCCCTGTCTATGCTGCAGTCGGCGGTACGTGCCCATTGGGATAACGGCATTCGCATCATGGCTACTCTCTGGAAACAGTGCGAAGAGGACGAAAACGTATTTTGGGAGAAGCTGCTTCGTAGCCATGCGGACTTACCCGATGTTGTTCAGCATGACGAAAGATCTGCCGGTGGTGCAGTTTCCCCCTCTTTCCCCTCAGCCGCCGGGGCCATACGCCTTGTGCTGGGGCGAGTGTTGCGTAAGAATAGTGAGACTGGGGAGGAATTTCTTCATGATGTTAATGGGGCAGGCTATGCTCCGCATATCGCCATCATGGGACAGGCTGGTTCGGGTAAGACGCGCGTCATGGCGCATATCTTGCGCCAGATGAAAAAACAGGCCAGATGTCCGGTCATTTTGGTGGATTTAGGTAAGGGAGATCTTGGGCGCAACAAAACTCTAATCCAATCACTGGGCGCTGCCGTTCTTTCCGTGCCGGAACACCCCATCCCGCTAGACATGTTTCATGTAGCCGATATATCTGACACCAATTTGACCACAGCGGCTATGGAAAATTTTCGAGATGCTTTCAAACAGGTAGCTGGCAAGTTGGGGCCAAAACAGAGTGATAATATTGCCGAAGCTCTACTACCGCTCTTTCGTACCCAACAGCACATCACCTTCCAGAAAATCAAAGAGACCGTAGATGCTTTTTACGCTGACAACGGACTCTCCAAGGACAGCGTGGTATCTACAATTAATAGCCTCACCTTGCGCGAGCTATATCGGCCTGACCTATCGCCGGATGAGTTCTTCCGCAAAAGCTGGGTCATAACCTTCGCCAATGCACGTACAGAAGTCAAAACCTTTGCTGTCTGTTTGTTATTGTCTGCACTGGACTTCTACCTCAAACGCCAGCCTGAAGCCGCTCTGGATGCTGAAGGATTTCGTTCTCTGCGGCTGGTGCTAGCTATTGATGAGGCTCGAGAACTACTGGATATGAACCATGTGGGCTTGGCCAACAATATCCGTCTACATCGCTCCAAGGGTCTTTCTGTGATCTTGGTCTCCCAGAGCCCAGATGACTATGACGGCAAGAAAGACGACTATCTAGAAAACATTGGGCTGCCTCTCTGCCTCAAAACTAACGCAGCCAGCCCGCGCAGTCTAAAGAACATGTTTAAAGGAGATGTTAATTTTGCTTCTTTGCAACCTGGAACATGTTATAGCGTGGACGCAAAAACAAGCAGACCGGTTTTGCTGAAACTGCAATTCGATGACTAGGACATTATTATGTTTCAATGAGCTGTTCACTCTTTCTTCTTCAGCAAGTTGGAATAGGCTATACAAGACTGAGGAAAGAGTGAGCAGCCACAAGAATTCAAATACAACAATATTCTATTTCTTTCCTAACGCAAGCCCACCGCCCGCCGCAAGGCCGCCAGTTCAGCTTCTTCCAAAAGACGGTACTGGCCTGTCCCCAGCTTGCCCAGTTGCAGGGGACCAATGGCGACCCGCCGCAGGCGGAGGATCGTCAAGCCCAGATCCCGGCACATCCGCCGGATCTGCCGGTTGACTCCCTGCCGCAAGACCATCCGCAAAAGCGTACAGCCGGACGACGTGCTGCGCGCCGTCACCTCCACGGGGAGGAGTTCTTCGCCTTCCGCCAGGCGCATGCCTGACCGCATGCTCTGCAAGGCTTTCTGCGTCACCACATTACGCACGAGCACCTCATACTCCTTGGGCAGATGGTGCCGCGGATGCATGAGGCGCTGCGCAAGCCGCCCGTCGTTGGTCAACAGGATGAGCCCTTCGGAAAAATAGTCCAGCCGGCCCACGGGGAACAGCCGTACTCCCGGATACGCCCGCGCCACAAGAGAAAGGACGGTTTGCCGTCCTTGCGGGTCAGCGGCCGTGCTGACCACATGGACCGGCTTGTGCAGCATGAGGTAGAGCATTTGCTGCGCCCCGGCAAGCGGCTTGCCGTCAACGCTCACCTCGTCATCCGGGCAGATGCGCCGGCCGGCATGCGTCTCCACCTCGCCGTTGACGGCGACGCGCCCGGCGAAGATCAGCTCGTCCGCCTTGCGTCGGGAGCAGCATCCGGCCTCAGCGATCACCTTGTTCAAACGGCGCTCAGAAAGGGAAGGCTCTTCCTGCGCAGGCACGGGAGATGCGGACGAACGACGGGCCGGACGCCGCCAGGCCAGGACCTCCTCGCGCCCGGCCTTCCGCCAGGAAGACGGAAGAGGGGGGGAGACCTCTTCACGACCTGCGGAACGATCGCCTTGCTGTTCCGCAGCAGAGCAGGGGAGGGCGGAGACGCTTTCTGCGCCAGAAGACACGGCAGCCGCCTTTTCGGCCTCCTGCTCGCGCAGGTAGGCCTCCTCACGCGCCCGGCGGGCCTGCCGCTGCCATTGGCCCGCAGCCTGGGCCAGCGGGTGCGATCCGCAGCTTCCCCTTGCCTGCTCCCCATTTGTGAATTCATTCACATTTTTATGAGAATTTTTCTTGTATGCCTCAAAGGCATGTCTATCCGAATGAGGCATATCAGAAGCGGAAGGCCGCTTCTTTCGGCTTTGCTTCTGACGAAGGTCTTGCTGCTCCCATGCCGTCCCGGCGTCCTCACGCCGTTTCGTCATATGGCGCTGCCGTTGATCGCAGTCGGCAGGAACAGCGGCCGCAGACTGACAGCTCCCCGCGCCGCCAGAGGGACAAAATGGGGCGGGACACGACAGCAAGGCCGCATCTTCCGCACACGGTCCGGCAGAAGGAGAAGAGTCAGCCGCGGCAGCCAGGGCACGCGGAGGCCGGCGGCGTACCGCACGACGCAGCAAACGAGATCCCATACCTATATACCTCTCATCAGCAAACAGTCATGGCTCCAGCGCATCGACCAGAGCCAGCCACGGTACTTGTTGTGCCCAACTTGCCGGGGCAGGTCAAGAAAGAGGCGCATAGGGGGCAATGGCAAAAACTCATATCATATTGAAATAAAACAATTTTTAATGTAAAAAGTTTACATAATTATCATTATGAGACAAAAAGAACAGATACTGAGGGCACAGGGGAAATCCCTCCTCCCACCCCATTTTCCCGGCCCATTTCCACTTGGCCCTGATGCCCACAACCAACCAGCCATCCAGCATGGTGTACTGGACAAAGTCCGCCAGAACAACGAGCTTGGCCGCTTCAAAACTGAATCAGCACGCCTACACCTTCTCCTGCTCGATCCAAAGGAGGCCTACAGCACCAAATACAGTTTCAGCTGGACGACATTTTAGCTTACCTAGTCTATAAATACAGTCTTACACGCACTGTAAACACGCCTGTCCTTACAGATTTTATCTGACTCATTTTTGCACCACGCCTTCCCCCATTGACACACCAGCTCCTGCCTTCTAGTGTGCTCCTTCCGGATGAGCCGTTTTCTGCCGGTCCGGCGCGCTCCTCGCGCGCGTTCGTATATCAGCACAACCTTACGGAAGCCCTGCGCATGGCCACCATCTCCTTGCCTTCACTATCTCCGCAGCGCCATAAGGCCTTGCGTAATCTGCATCCCCTCTACAAGCGGCTTTCCGGCGAGAGCGTCTGGGTCTTTCTGGAAGAGCTCGGCCTTGATGAAGCTCAGTGCGAACGCTTCATGGACGCCTTTTTCCGGCAGATGGACCATATCCTCTCCAGTATGCAGGTCCTGGAGGAACAGCCGCAGCTGTCCGTGCGCATCATGGGGACCGCCGAAGCCTGTTGCGCACACTGCGCCGCCTGCACGGGGCGTCTGCTGCGGGCGGCCGGCGATCCGTCCTGCATCGCCCTGCTGCCGCCCTACGGCATCGGCTGTCCGTTGGGACTGGAGCTTGTGGACGGCAGCGATGCGCCCGAAATGGCGGCTCCTGCCCCGCAGCCGGTGGAAGACCATTCCGTGCTGTGCGCCGGACTGGCGGCTGATCCCGCCGGAGGGCTCCAGCGCTATGTGGAGGCAGTTCGCCGGCTCCCCACTCCTGCCGGATCTGGTACGGAGTGAGTTCTCCGCCGCGCTGGCGTCCTTCCGCACATCATGATTTTTTTCACAAGCTGACATGGACAAAAGAAAAAAATGGCGAACTGAAAAAATCTCCTTGCTTTTTTACCCGGCTTCCCCTATATACACGCCTTGCAAGGTCATGGTATTCCCGTTGCGCCATGACTCCGACGGCAAGACCGGATAGTTTTGTAACTTCAGTTTTTCTGTATATACGGAGGATACCATGAGCAAAGAATGCGCTTTCTGCGGCAAGAAGCCCCAGGTCGGCAATCTTGTGAGCCATTCCAACATCAAGACCAAGCGTCGCTTCAATCCGAACCTCCAGCGCGTGCGGCATCAGTTTGCCGACGGTACCGTCTGCACCCTTTCCGTCTGCACCCGCTGCATCCGTTCCGGCGTGGTCACCAAGCCGGCCGCCAGCAAGAAGGCTGACGCCTAAGCGCTGACATCCGTCATGCAGACCCCGGCAGCAATGCCGGGGTTTTTTTATGCCCAAGCCCTACCGCCCCCCTGCCGCCGTGCGCCCCTCGCAGCGCCCCCGACGCTATCGCCTGCGCCGGCGCTCTCCCGCTGTCCCGGCCTTCTGGTGCCGCCTCACCCCGCCCGCGGGCTTTGCCGATTATTTGCAGAAGCGAGAGTGGGAACTCCTTTTCAGTGCGCGCAACATCCCCTACCGCTTTGACAAATTTGCCGGGCGGGAGCATCTGTACATGCCGCCGCTCTATGCGGACATCGCGCGGTACGAACTGGGAGCCCTCGCCAGGGAGGCAGCGAAGCCGCCGGTCTTGCCACCTGCGCCGCCAACGCATGCGCATACGGGCTGGACCGCCCTGCTGCCCCTCTTGCTCGTGCTCTGGCACGGCTGGCGGGAAGGCTGGTGGCGTTGCCCCTTCCCCTGGCCGGATGTTTCCGGCTGGTGCCGCCTGGGGGAACTGGACAGCGCCCGCATCGCCGTCCATGCTGAGTACTATCGCTTCATCACCGCCCTGACCCTGCATCAGGATGCCCCCCACCTCTGGGGGAATGTCCTTTTCAGCCTGATCTTTCTGCCGCTGCTGGCGCGGGCCGCCGGGGCGGGCCATGCCCTGCTGATCTGCCTGCTGGGCGGGAGCCTCGGCAATGTGGCCAACTACCTTTTCCGGCAGCATGCCTTCATCAGTCTGGGCTTTTCCACCGCCCTCTTTGCTGCGCTCGGCGCGCTGAGCGGCATGGCGACGCTCTACCAGCCCAGGAAGGCGCTTATCCCGCTGGCTGCGGGCATGGCGCTTCTTTCCATGCTGGGGACAGGCGGCGAAGATGTGGATTATCTCGCCCACTGCTGCGGCTTCGGAGCAGGCTTTTTGCTTGGCACGCTGGAGGGCTGGCAAAGCCGTTACGCACCCGTGCGGCAACTGCCCCAGGTCGCTGCCTGGCTGCTGGCCCTGCTGCTGCCGCTACTGGCCTGGTGGTGGGCATTCCAAGCCTGAATTTTCGCTTTTTTTTGGGGGGCGCCGGGATGATATGCCCCCCTACAAAAAAACCTCCTGCCGGAAACGACAGGAGGTTTTTTTGTATCTTCGAGCCCCCTCCCCAGCCAGGCAGGGGGAGCTTGCACGCATCATTTAGAGCGCTTTCCGTTTGAAACGCTTCGCGCTTCAAACCCTACGGCCTGGCGTTTCGCGGAAAAAACGCGACTTTTCCGCTCCCTTGGGGCCGGGCGGCGCTGTGCCGCCGCCTCACATCTTGCCTTTCCCCAAAGCAGGATGCTCTACTTGAAGGCTTTTTCAAAATTGGGCACGACCTGCTTTTTACGGCTCATGACGCCGTCCAGCCAGACCGAATCGCCGGAAAGGCTCACGCCGAAGGCCTTTTCCACCACGGAAGGATCATCGGAGACCAGCAGCAGCTCCGAACCTTCCTTCATGATGTCGGTCAGCAGCAGGAACACGCTGTGCCGGCCGTCAGCCTTGATGCGGGCGATCTCCTGCTTGAGGCCGTCCTTGACGCCGTCCAGCAGGGACAAGTCCACCACTTCCAGCTGCCCGATGCCGACCTTTTTACCGCTCATGTCAAAGTCCTTGAAGTCACGGAAGACGAGGTCCTGCATGCTGGCGCCGTCCACGGCGCTCTTGACGCGGAACATCTCCATGCCCAGCGCCATGACGTCTTCCACCCCGGCGATGGCGGCCAGCTTGGCCACGGCTTTCTTGTCCGCCTCCGTACAGGTGGGCGACTTGAACATGACGGTATCGGAAAGGATGGCGCACAGCATGCCGCCGGCAATGCTGCGGGGGATCTCGATCCCGTAAAATTCATACATATTGGTAAGCACCGTATTGGTGCAGCCCACAGGCCAGATCCAGGCTTCGAGCGGCATGGACGTGGTGACGTCGCCCAGCTTGTGATGGTCCACGATGCCCAGGACCGTAGCGCTGTCCATCCCCTTGGGGGCCTGGCCCAAGTCGGAATAGTCCACGAGGTAGAGATCCCGGCCGGCGACGTCCTCCACGATCTGCGGGGCCGTCAGCCCGAAGCGCTCCAGAACGAAGGCCGTCTCCGGCGCAGGTTTGCCCTGCGCGGCGGGAACGACGTCAAAGCCCCGCTTGGCGTACAGATCGGCTGCGGCAATGGAGGAAATGATGCTGTCAGTATCGGGATGCAGATGACCAAGAACGTAAGCGGACATGATGACTCCTTGCAACGCTCCTCACGGGAAGCGGTGATATGTGATCTTTCCGGGCAATGGCTGCTGCCCGTTCCCCGTCTTGCAATATTTTGGCGCGGAATGCAAATCCTGCAACGGGCCTCCTCCGCTGACGGGAGCGGCCCGCGGAACAGGCTCGACGATCACGGGACGCCCCGGTCCTGCTACTGGTCGTCTTCCGCCTTGCGGCCCACCGGCGGCGTCTCTTCCGCTGCGGCGTCCGGCATATGGGCCTTGGGATGCGCGGCATCGTACACGCGCATCAGGTGCTCAAGGCTGACCTGCGTATAGCGCTGCGTCGTGGTCAGCCGCCGGTGGCCGAGCAACTCCTGCACGCTGCGCAGATCCGCGCCGCCGTCCAGCAGATGAGTGGCGAAGGAATGGCGCAGGGCATGCGGGGAAAAATGCTTTGCCACGCCGGCCAGACTGCCCAGACGCTCCATGCTGCGCGCGGCTTCCCGCCGCTGCATGCGTCTGCCGCCGCGCATGCCGACGAAGAGCGCCGGCTCGCCATCCGCAGCCAGCAGGGTGCGGTCATCCAGCCATTCGCGCAATGCCGGCACGCAGCTGTCCGACAGAGGAGCCATACGCTCGCGGTTCCCCTTGCCCATGACGCGCACCACGCCTGCCGCCAGCTGCACATCGTCCACATTCAGGCCCAGCGCCTCGGAAATACGCAAACCGGAACCATAGAGGAGCTCGGCCAGCGCCTTGTCCCGCGAATGCCGCAGGGGTTCGCCGTCCGCGCCGCTTTCGGCGTCCAGGACGGAAAAGATCTCATCGACATTGAGCACTCGCGGCTGGTAGCTCTCCTGCCGGGGATTGCGCACGGCTTTTGCCGGATTTTCCCTTACCAGCCCCATGCGCAGGGCATACTGGAAAAAACTGCGCAAGGCGGCGAGCTTGCGCGACATGGAGGATCGGGCTTCTCCCTGACGGAAGAGTTCGGCCAGGAAGGACTGCACATCTCGCCGGCCGGAGGCGTAAATCCTGTCCGGCGCTCCCCCCTGCTCCGCGAGAAAGGCCATGAACTGCCGGATATCCGTCAGATAGGCGCGCACCGTGGCCGCCGACAAGCCACGCTGCGTCTCCAGCCAGAGATGATAGGGAGCCAGCAGCGCGTCGATCTGCCGTGCTGCCAGCACGGGGTCTTCCGCTCTCGCCGTCTGCCCTGCGCCTGCCGTCGGGCGGCAGGACGATGCGTCCCGTGGGGAAAGCTGTTCCCCTCTGCGTTCCCTGCGTCCGCCCTTCATGATGTGGCCTCATAGCGTGCGCCGGGCAGACGCCGGATGCGCCCGGAAAGTTCCAGTTGCAGCAACAGGGCGGACAGCTCCGCCGGACGCACCCGCAGCCGCTCCGCCAGGTCGTCCACATGGAGCGGCCCCTCCTGCAACAGACACACGATCTCCGCGGCCCTGCCCTCAGGCGCGGCCTGCCGTCCGGGGACTTCCCCGCCGGCTGGGGCGGTCTTTCCGGCGGCGTCCGCCAGTGGAGAGGCGGACAGGTGCGGCTTCATCCCGGCATGGTGATCCGAAGCGGGCTTTTTCGGCGCATGTTCGGAAGAAGGCGGCACATCCGCCGCGGCCGCGTACTCGTCTTCAGAAGGTGGCGGCCCTCCGGCTGCGGTGCGCAGCATTTCCTGCTCATCCAGGACAGGGCGCTCGATGCCGTACGGACGCAGACGCTCCAGAAGATCACGCAAGATATCATCGGCGGAAAAGACAGGACGCGCTCCCTGACGGATCAGCTCCTGCGCGCCGCAGCAGTGCTCATCCAGTGCGGGGCCGGGGACGGCATATACCTCCCTGTTCTGTTCAAGCGCCGTCCGGGCCGTGATCAGGCTGCCGGAGCGCGTTGCCGCCTCCACTACGAGGATGCCCAGCGAAAGGCCGCTGATGATGCGATTGCGGATAGGAAAATTTTCGGGCAGCGGCGGCGTGCCGGGAGCGAATTCGGACAGGAGGAGTCCGCCCTCCTCCAGCATGCGGTCAAAAAGGGCGGCATTGCGTTGCGGATATACCCTGTCGATGCCTGTTCCCAGCACGCCGATGCTGCGTCCCACTTCCTGCAGGGCTGCGCCATGCGCGCTGGCATCGACCCCTTGCGCCATGCCCGAAACGATGCTGATGCCGCAGGCTGAAAGACAACGGGCCATATGGGCGGCCACCCGGCAGCCCTGCGCCGAGGCCTTGCGTGCGCCGACCACCGCAATGCCGGGCCCGCGCAACAGACCGGCATCTCCCAGGCAGTAAAGAAGGATGGGCGCATCCGGCAGGGAGCGAAGACAGGCGGGATAGAGCGGGTCGCTCCAGAGAAGGATACCGGCGGACAGACGGGCCGCAGCGTCCCACTCCTTCCTTGCCGTCGTTCGCCATGACCCGGACGCCATCTCCGCGGCGATCGGGGAGCGCTTCCCGGCCATCCGCCATTGATCAAGCTGTTGCAGCGCCTGATAGGCGCTGCCGAAACGTTTCAACAGCGCGGCCTGCGTCCTGGGGCCGATCCCCCGGCAATGACGCAAGGCGAGGCTGGCCCAAAATTCCTTGCGGCCAGCCTCGTCCAAATCCTGCCACTGAGGGCAGCGCGCTATGGCATGCTGTGACAATGTACGCTCAAATCAGCGGCCGATGCCGCTAGAACGGATCTTGCTCGCGGCTTCCGACTTGGGGAAGAGGGCAAGCACCTGCTGATATTGCTGGCGAGCGCCCTGCTGGTCACCCAGACGGCTCATGGTCATGCCGGCCTTGAGCATGGCATCGGCGCTCTTGTGGTGCGCGGGATAGCGGCTGCTGACCGACTGGAACTGCCCAAGCGCCTCCTGAAGCTTGCCTTGTGAGTACAGAGCTTCGCCGATCCAGTATTCAGCATTGGGCGCGAGCTTGCCCTGAGGATACTGCTGCAGGAACTGGCGAAAACGCTGGATGCCTTCTTCCGTACGACCGCTGCGCACCACCTGCAGAGCTGCCTGATATTCGGCATTTTCCGTCCGAGGGGAAGACGAGATGGCCGGGGCAGACGTGGCGGAGGGATACGGCTGGGGCTGCACGGCCGGCACCGTGGCGGCAGGCGCGCCCTGCGCGGGCTGCGGCGTGCCGCTCATGCTGGGCAGCTGGGGCACGGGCACCGTGGCGTCGCCCCGACGGGAAGCAGGCGTACCGGGCGTCACCGAAGCGGGAGAAGGCGCAGGCTGGCTGGCCGCAGGCGCGGCAGCCGGAGCGGGAGCCGGCGTAGCAGCGGGCGCCGGAGCCGGGGCAGGCGACGTGGCGGGAGCCATGGCCGGCGGCATGCCGAGGGCGGAAGCGTCCGCGGGCTCCTGCGCCTTGGCGGCGGCAGGCGCGGCTGCCGGGGTCGCGGCGGGAGCGCGGCGCTGAGCGGCAGGCCGGCGAGCCGTCCCCCCTCCGGGGAAAGGCGCCGGTTTGCTGGCGGGATTGATGACCCGCGACGCCGGAGCTTCCTGCTTGGCCTTGGCCTGCTGCGCGGCGGGCGCAGCAGGAGCGGCGGCAGGAGCCGCAGGCTCTCCACCGGGATTGCGCAGTTCGCTCGGGGTGGGATTGTACACCGGGACAGCCACCATGGAGGTTTTTCCACCACGACGGGTGCGCACTTCATACGTCGTCTCACTCAGTGTGGTGAGCCGCCGGTCAAGAGAGTCCACACGCTGGGCAAGCTGAGATATCCGCTGCGAATTTTCCAGCACGCCGGTCCGATTCTCCACCGTCGCCTCTTCCAGCTGGCGGTAACCGCATCCGCTGGAAAGGACAAGGCATGCCAAAGACAGGGCTGTCAATTTATTCATTTTTCCCCTCACTCCTCTTCAACAGGAAAAATCCAAAACCTCAAGTTTTACTTTAAGAAAACCTCGGCCCAATGAGGCGTTCTTCCAGTAATGAATAAAGAAAATTCCTCGACAAGGCAAGCCTTTACCCTCAGGTCTGGCCACTTTCCAGAAAAAAATTCGACAATTTCTTTATTTTTTTGACAGGAGCGCGCCTGCCCCTTGCGGCAAGCCGCTTTTTCAGGCACAAAGCCTCTGTGCTCCTGTACGTTTTTGTTGCATGGGCACGACTCTTTTCTTTCACGTTATCGAGTAAAGGCGGTCGCATGCAGGCTTTTCTTGCCGATAATCCTGTTCTGCAAAACATTCTGGACATGGCAGCCATCATCATCCCGCTGTCGATGCTCTTTGCCTTCTGCGGCATCTGCATCCTGACGGTATCCGGTGAGATCCTTGGCATGCGCCGCCGGCGCAGTTTTTATGGGAAATGCGCCATGCAGCTGTCCATGCTGGGCCAGGGCCTGGGCTGGACGCTGCTTGTGGGCGGACGCGTCTGGCTTTATTTTCTTGAGCAGGACATCCCCAGCGGGAGCATCCTGATCATGTTCCATGAGATCAGCTGGATGGTGCTCGGTCTTTCGGTCATCTTCAGCTGCATCTACTTTCTTTTATGGAAGACGCTGACCCCCTACCCCGGCATCCATATCGGCCTGGGCGTGATCTGCGCACTGCAGAGCGTCCTTGCCCTGCTGCTCGTCCTTGCCTGCCTGCGCACCCTGGCCGTGGTCAATCTGCCGCTTGCGGAAGAGACGACCCCGCTGCAAGTGCTCATGCCCGTCTGGGGGACGGAATACGCAACCAGTCTGTGCTATATCCCCTTCCTCATGCTGGCCATGCCGGCCGCTTTCGGCTGCGTCTGGCTGCTGCTGCGCCGCCAGAAGGACGATTTCGGACGGGACCACTACAATACCGTGATCCCCTGGTGCGCCGCCTGGGCGCGTAACGCCTGGGCCATCGTCTGGTTGCTGCTGCTCGCTGCCAGCGTTCTGGAACTCTCTCCCCTGCTGCAGGGCGGGACGCTGGAAACGGCCGATGCCGTAACGGCCGGGATCCGGGTGCTGCTCTGGCTCATCCCTGTCCTGCTCTGGTTCATGGCGGCGCGCAGCGCGACCCCTCTGCGCCACAAGGCCGGCCTGACCGTCAGTCTGGTCCTGAGCTGCCTGTTCATGCTGCCCTTCTTCATGGGGCTGAGCAGCTGGGCCCCGCTTCCGTAAGAGACCATGACCGGGAGTTTTCTCCTGCAGGCCGCCGGGCAGGGATGCCCCGGCGGCCTTTTTCTTGCCGCACGGCTGCAATGCCGCTCTTTTCCGCTCGTCCCGGAGCCTTGCAAGGCTGCCCCTCCCCCGGCACGCTCTCGGCTCAGGGCCTGTTAATAGTATTCGCTACTTGTTTGGAGGGCAGGGAACCCTTTCGGTCGCCGCTGGCGCGAAAGGGTTCCCTGCCCCCAAGCCCCCCATCCCTTCCCCAGCGCGCGTTTACCGGGGGAAGAGTCTGGGGCGCGAGGCGACTCCGCCCCAAAGATAAATGGAGCGTGGATGGTTTGTTTTTCTTATCTATTGAATTTGATTGTAAAGGGAGTGTTAACAGCTCCTAGCGCGTTCTGCCTTTGAAAAAGGCAGACACGAGGCGGCGGTACAGCGCCGCCTGACCCAACCACGTGGAAAAACCGCGTGTTTTTTCCACGAGACGACAGGCCGTATGGTTGGGAATGCGAAGCGTTTCAAACGGAAAATGCTGCAGGCCCCCACCCCTGCGTTGCCTGCCTGCCGCCGCTTGCCGTGCCGCCGTCCTTGCCTTTGCGACACGCTATCCCCCGCAGCTTTTCCCCAATAAAAAACCCCGGTCACTATGGGACCGGGGCTTGAGCGCTGACTCGGGAAGCCGGCATCAGACGGCAGGATTTTCCGCAGCCTTCATCTGGGCCAGCAGCTTCTTGGCCGGTTCGTAGTCGGGATCAAGCTCAAGGGCGATCTCCGCAGCCTGCTTGGCCTTGTCCTTGCTGTAGCCAAGGGAGAGCACCTGCGCCATATTGTAGGCCACGACAGGCGAGGTGCGGGGCAGGCTGGAATTGAGCCCCAGGGCCTTGAGCATGAAGCGGTTGGCGTTCTCGTATTCCTTGCCTTCGGCATGGGCCATGGCGATATTGTAATACAACTCGCTGGAATTGGGGGCGATCTGCAGGGCGCGCTTGTATTCCACGATGGCGTCGAGCCACCGGCCCTGCTTGCGCAGACAGATGCCCAACTGATTGAACGTCGTCAGGTCGTCCGCCGTCAGATCCTTCCCCTTGAGCTCAAGACACTTGCGGAGGTATTTTTCCGCCTGGGCCGGGTCCTTGTCCTGCAGGGACATGGCGATCTTTTCGGACATGAGCGCCACCTGCTGCATGGCGTTCTTGTAGGCGCGGTTGACGGCGCCGTCGAAAAGTTTCTTGGCCTCGTCCATGTTGCCCATTTCCATCTGGAGCTCGGCCATTTCCACCTTGCGCTGGGCATTCATGGGGGACAGTTCGTCCAGCCGCTTGAGGTACTCAAGCTGCATGTCGGTCTTGCCGTCTTCCTTGGCCAGGTCCACCAGTTTCTGCAAGGGCTCCAGATAGTCCTGCGAATACTTGCAGGCGCGTTCATAGGCCACCTGCGCCTTGTCCCTGTTGCCGGAAACGCGCAGCGCGTCCCCCAGCACCACATAGCCGGAGGCGCTGTCGGGCTTCACCTTGAGCACGCCCTGCGTGATCTTGATGGCTTCGCTCCCCACGTTCTTGATGACGAACTTGCGCGCCTTGTCGAGGAGCTGGCGGATGGTGCTCGGTTCACGCAGCGTGACGGCCATCTTGTCGATGAGGTCGATACTGCTTATGGGCTTGAGGATGAAGTTGTCGGCTCCGGATTCATAGAGCAGCATGATGCGCGCCTTTTCGGACGACGTCGTCATGGCGAAGATGCGCAGATCGGGGAAGCTTTCCTTGAACTGGCGGACCATGAAGCTCGTTTCGCCCGAGCCGCTCATGACGCTTTCAATGAAAAGCGCGGGCCGCTTGCGCGCGGCGAAAGAGTCCGTGATGGCCTTGAGCAGCTTGCTCGGATCAGGGACAAAGACGACGAGCTCGGAAGCCGGCAAACCCATTTCCTTGACGGTCGCACGCAGCAGACTCAAGATGGTTGGATCATCCGAAAGGCAGAGAAGCTGTCCACTCCGTTTGGTAAAGTAATCCCGAATAATCGATTTCTGCTTGTTCTGCTTCTGTTTTGTCTGAAAGTCTGCAAATGCCATTCTCTGCTCCAACTTGCATGGATTACATGACCCGCCCCCCGGCAAAGCGCACCTTCACCGGCGACGACCGCCATACTTCCGCTTCAGGTAAGCATGAAAAAATATGTTGCTCTGCCGCCCGTCCGATACGGGAGCGGGATGCCGCCAGACCTGCATCGAGGGGGAAAATATTTCCCGGCACGATACTTGCATAAAATTCTGGCGTTGCAATTTTTTCATCGGCTCAGACAGGCAGTACAGCGTGAAACTCTTCGGCCCATCCTCTTCACTCGAACGCCGCAGCATCTCTCTTTTGTCAAAAAAAGGGGAGATGCCTCCCCTTTTCCCAAAAAAACGCTGCTTTTTCCCGATGAAAAAAAGCCATTCTCCCCGAACCAAAGGATATGGGGAGAATGTCCTCATTCCTGTCGCCGTATCACGCGGCGCGGCAAAAGCATGTTGTGCAGCCCTGCTAGGCCTGAAGGGACAGGGCTCCATGCGCAGCAGGCTGGGTATACGCCCGGCCGTAAGACTCGCTGCGCTGGACGGCCTTGCCGCCAAGAGCTGCATTGTTGAAGAATTGCATCTCGCTTTCGCTCAGATATTTGCGGGCGGTATACAATTCAAAGAAATTTTTCTCTTCCTGGCTCAGCACGGAAGAGGGTTCCCGGGAAATCACGTCCTGTTTCAGGGGAGGGACGGCTCCCGGTCCCATGACCGCAGTCAGCTGAGAGTTGGTGCTTTCCGCTGCCTGCAGGCCTGCCTGTGACTCGAATGTCTCTGCGAAAGAGCTGCCCCCCGCAGCCTGCCGCGAACGCGACGCCTCAGAAGACGTCTGCGCATGAGACATCCCAACGCTGTTGATGTTCATAACTCCCTCCCAAAACGTTTCCTGTACCCTACGCACTTTCGTAAAAAAAGGCCAGCCTAAGAGAAAATCTTTACATTTTGACATGTTGCGAAAAAATCAAGATGGCGTACAATGTTTTTTACTTTTTTTTATTCAATAAATTCAATAAATTAAAACTTTATGCTTTTCTAGATTTTTTTAAAAAACTCATTTTTTTCTGCGCCTTCCGATGATTTTTTTTGCAAGCGATCCATAAAAAGTGTTTCTTTTGAAGAAGTTAGCTAAAAAATATCCTCTGCCCGGCGCAAGGCGTACCGGCTCCCCTCTCGATATGGGGAGACTATCCCAGCAAAATAGTTGATTTTCTTCCGGTCTGCCACACCACTGTACAGACATGGGGGCCGGCCCTGTCAAAACGCATGGGCCTGAGCCGCCCCGCCTGACGCTCCTTTCTTCCTGTTTTCTGCCGTTGGAGCAGAAGAAGGGCCTGCCCAGGGCGCAAGCGCCATCCAGAACCACCTTTGATGAACTTTTTTTGGGAAAAAAGGACTTCTGCGCGGGCATGCCTGCCCCGCTCAGGGTGATACGGCCAAACGGGCAGGACGCTCCCGCGGTCCCGTCATTACAGAGGATCAGCCGACAAAGGGGCCGGGAACGCGAAGGGGCTCCCCCAGTCCGCCCGGCTGAACAGACAAGAAGGAGCCCCTTCAGACGAAAGTCTTCCCCGAAGGCCAGGGCATTTTACCTTTGAAAAAGGCAAAATGCGAGGCGGCGGCACAGCGCCGCCCGGCCGAAACCAAGCGGAAAAACCGCGTTTTTTCCGCGAAACGCCAGGCCGTATGGTGTGAAACGCAAAGCGTTTCACACTAAAAATGCTCTAGCCGCCACGATACTGCCGGCGCCATTCATCCAGGAAGAGGATGGCCGTCTCCACATCGTTCAAAGTACCGCTCTGCTGCCGCAGCATATGGACGACATTCTCGAAGCTGGCTCCCGGCCCCAGCTCCAGCCGTTGCAAGAGCTCCAGCAAGGGTTGAGCAATGGGCGCTTGTCCGGCCTCCGCCTTCCACGGGCCGAACTGTCCGGCCACATAATCCAACAGCTGCTGCATGCGCCGGGCATAGGTGTGCTCGGCCAGCACGCGTTCCCTGGCTCGCCGGCAGTACTGTGCCCGCTCTTCGGGGTGGGCGAGGAAGTAGTCTATCTTTTGGTAGAGTTCCGCCTCGGAATCGAAACAGGCCAGCTCATCCCCGGCAAACAGTTCAGGCAGGAGGCGGCGCTTGTCCACCAGCTGGAAAGCCCCCATGGCCGCCAGCTCGAAGGTGCGCGGATTGACGAAATCCCCGTGACTGACCAGCGTTTCCGTCTTCAGACTGGAATGCAGGTTCAGATTGATGCGCGAGGCGTTGTAGATCTTGACGCTCTCCTCCTCGCTGATACGCTGCCCTCCCCGCTGGATGCAGGGCGCAAGAACGCTCTCTCCATCCCAGTCCGAGCCCCAGATCTTGAAATCACGTCCGGCCAGAGGCCGGAAGGCCAAACGCCGGTTGGGATAACCCGCCCCAAGGAAACCGATGTCCGCGCCGTATTCGCGCTCTTCCTCCGGCGTCAGCGCAAGCGGCTTGTGGAATTCGGGCAGAGCGGCCAGCGGCAGATAGGGAGCATGCGGCTGCCCGATGGCGGCAAGCTTTTCCTGGAAGGGCTCCTTCTGGATGACGGCAAAAACGTCATACAGCGGCGCATAGGCCTGCCAGTAGTCAAAGACCTGCCAGTCCTCCACGAACCACATGGCCGTCCGCACCCCGGCCTTGCGCAGCTTCTGCAGGCTGAACCGGTTCAGCGGAGCCTGCGCCAGCGCGAGCACGAGGGACGGCTCGAAACTTTCCACCTGCGCCAGTATCCCCTGATTGAGCACCTGCAGGAAAGCATTCTCCAGAGGGGCCAGGGACGAGGGCGGGAGTTGCAGGGTCTTCAGACCGGTAAAGGCGGAATAAAAGGCCGGCGCGTCAAAGATGCGCACGGCATGGCCCATGTCGCTCAGCGCTCTGGCGCAGTAACGGCCGATGGGCAGCGACCCGCCGTACAGGGGCAGGACCACAAGGATACGCAGGGGGGGCGTCATCAGCTATACCTCCTGGGGGGCAACATCCAGTCGCTGTCGGTACGCAGCCAGCGACGCACGGTTTCTTCTTCCTCAGCGGCGGCAGGGAGCTCTTCGCTGCCGGACAGCTCCGCCACTCCCAGCCATGCGGCCAGTTCCCGGCGGGCGGCACGGCGCAGGGCCGCCTGCGCATCCTGCCCCGCCGCAAGCCGCAGCACGCCGCCCAGCGCGTCCAGGCCGCTGGTCCAGACCTGCAGGCCGTCGGGAAGGCGGTTTCCGGCCGCATCCGCCCTGCCCTGCAGCAGCCCCACCAACGCCCCGGGCAGCCGTTCGTCCTCAAAGGGATGCAAACAGCGCACGCCACAGGGACAGGGAGCCGACTCCAGACAGGGCACGCAGGGAATATCCGCCTGAATGACGGTATGCCCCAGCCCGTAAGGGCCTGTTTCGTGCGCATAGGCCGAGGACAGGAAAAAGGCCAGCACCGGCACGCCCAGCGCGGCGGCAAGATGCATGATGCCGGTATCGGGCGTCACCAGCCTGTCCAGTCCGCGCACCGCCTCCACAAGGGCGGGCAGATCGGTCTTGCCGCTCAGATCCTCCACATTGCCCAGCATGCGGGCAGGCAGCTCCCGCAGCAGACGCCGGGCGACAGGTTGCTCCTGCGCGGAACCCAGCAGGCGCACGCGCGGCCCGCCCATGAAGTCATGCAGCGTGCGCACGATGCGCGCCAGCAGCGGCACCGGCAGGGAACGGCGGGATTCGCGCCCGGCCAGGACGACCCCCAGCCCGGCCCCTCCGCCCGACGCCGGCGGATTGACCCGTTCCGGCGCTATGGGCTCCGGGGCGAAATAACCCCAGTAGTCCACCAGATTGAGGCTGCCGCAGGCACGGTGCGCCGCCAGCCGGAAGGCCCGCCGCGCCCACGGGGATCGCGCGGGGCCGCCGCTGCCGGGCCGGTAGCCGTGCACCCTCTCCGGAGGGAAAAGGCGGCAGAGGCTCGTGCCGGCCGTGGAAAAATTGCAGTTGTAGACCGCCGCGAAGTCCAGATCGCGCCAAACGCGCAGCACGTCGCCGATCTGCCGGGCCGCGGCGGCGGCATCTCTGGTATAGAGCGGCAGGGCATGCAGCCGGGCAAAGGGATAGAGCACACGGGCCAGCGGCACGAGTCCCGTATCCACGGCCAGATGCGTTTCCCCGCGCTCCGCCAGCGTCAGCAGGAGGCGGCGCGTCTGCACGAGGTCCCCCAGACGGGCGGACTGGATGACAAGATATCGGGGCATGGACATTCCTTTGCCGTCCCCAGCCGGGCGGACGGCGTCTCAAACCTAGCCCAAGCCGTACGGAGAGGCAAGAAAAGCCTCTCCTCCCCCCCTTGCACATGGCGACGGCTTGCGTATACTGCCGCAAGGTGACCTATGAAATCCGACCTCTATCCTCTGTTTCTCGATCTGCACGATGCCCGCTGCCTTGTGGCGGGCCTTGGCGACGTCGGCTGCCGCAAGCTGCGGAGCCTGCTGGAGGCGGGGACCGGTACGGTGCTGACGCGCGACATCGCCGAACCGTCCACGGAAGCCGCCGCCCTGCTGGCGTCTCCCCACGTGCGGCATGCCCGCCGCGCATGCACGGAGGAGGATGTGCTGGGTTGCCGGCTGGTGTTCGCCGCCACCGGGGACCGGGCGGAGAATGCCCGCATCGCCGCCCTGTGCAGGACGCACGGCATCCTCTGCAATTGCGTGGACGCCCCGGAAGCGGGAGATTTTCTGGTCCCAGCCCTTGCCCGGCAGGGAGAACTCATGCTGGCCCTTTCCACGGGAGGAGCCAGCCCGGCACTGGCACGCCGCTGGCGGCGGGAGCTGGAAGACTGGCTTGCGCCCCGTGTGCGCATGGCCCGGCTCATGGGCCGCATACGGCCCTGCGTGCTTGCCTTGTCCTCGGACTCGCGGCAAAATGGCAAACTGTTCCGCGCTCTAGCGGAATCCCCCTTGCAACACTGGTTGCAGGACGGCGACATGGAGGCCTGCCGCGACTTTCTCGCGCAGAGCCTGCCGCCGGAACTGCATGCCCGCATACCGGAGTTTCTGCATGATCTCGCCTGAATCCTCCACCCTGCTGACCCTGTGCCTCTACGGGGCGGCCAGTCTTGCCGGCATCAGCGGCATGATGCTGCGCAGCGCCATGCTGCGCAAGGCCGGCTGCTGGCTGGCCGGTCTCGGTTTCCTCGTCCAGACGCTCATGCTGGCGCTGGGCTTCCACTCCACCCTGCCGGAAGGGCTCAGCCTGGGGGCCTATCTCCAGATGCTGGCCTGGTTCGTGCTGCTCTGCGGGCTCATCTCCCGTCTGCGCTACCGGCAGGAGGCCACCCTCATCCTGTCCGCGCCGCTGGCGCTCATCCTCTTCATCATGTCGGCCCCCTATCTTGCGGCGGTGGTGAAGATCCCTCCCCAGTTGAGCGCCCCCTTCTACACCCTGCACATCGGCGCGCTCTTCCTCAGCCTGGGGCTGCTCACGCTGGCCTTTGCCGCGGGCTGCATCTTCCTTTTCCTGGAAGGACGCATCAAGAGCAAGCAGGCCATGAAGGGCTTCTGGCAGGACATGCCCGCCCTTTCCCTGCTGGACAGGATCAATGCCTTTGCGGTGATGACGACCTTCCCGCTCTACACCCTGGGCATCGTGGCGGGGCTCGTCTGGGCCAAACCCGTCTTCGGCGCCACCTTCAACGGCGACCCCAAGGAGGTCATCAGCCTTGTCGTCTGGCTGCTGCTGGCCGCCCTTTTCCATAACCGGCTCACGCGGGGCTGGCGGGGCCGCAAGCCCGCCCGTCTTGCGGTCATCATCTTTGGTCTGTGTCTTTTCTCCATCATCGTGGTGAACACCTTCATGGAAACGCACCACGCCTTCATCAGAGGCTGATCTACCACCATGAACTGCGATCTTGTACTTGTGGGACTCAATCACCGCACGGCGGGCGTGGATGTGCGCGAACGCTTTGCGCTGGTCAATCACTGCTCGGCGGACAGCTGGGCCGTCCCCTGTGAAGGGGCCATCAGCGAAGCCATGATCCTCTCCACCTGCAACCGGGTGGAACTGCTGGCCGCCGGACACGGCGACATGGCGGAACAGATGCTGACCGACTGGGCGCATACCTGCAAGGCCTCCGTGGAGGACCTGCGCCCCTACGTCTACATCTACAAGGGCGTCGAGGCCGTACGTCACCTCTTCACCGTCGCCTCCAGCCTGGATTCCATGGTGCTGGGCGAACCGCAGATACTGGGACAGCTCAAGACGGCCTACCGCAAGGCGGCGGCCTGCCACACCACGGGGCTCATCCTCAACCGGCTGCTGCACAAGGCCTTTTCCGTGGCCAAGCGTGTGCGGACGGAGACCGCCGTGGCCTCCAGCGCCGTTTCCATCAGTTACGCCGCCGTGGAGCTGGCCAAACGCATTTTCGGCGACATGCCCTCCCATCGGGCCATGCTGCTGGGGGCCGGGGAAATGGCCGAACTGGCCGCCACCCACCTCCTTCAGGCCGGCATCGCCGAGATACTGGTCGCCAACCGCACCCTTGCGCGCGGGCAGGAGCTTGCCCGGCAGTTCAACGGCCGGGCCATCGCCTTTGAGGCCATCGCCGCCCATCTGGTGGACGTGGACATCATCATCGCCTCCACGGGCTCGCCGGAGCCGGTCATCCGTGCCCGCGACATCCGCAGCGTGCTCAAGGCCCGCAAAAACCGGCCCATGTTCTTCATCGACATCGCCGTGCCCCGCGACATCGACCCTGACGTCAACGGGCTGGACAACGTCTATCTGTATGACATCGACGATCTTAAAGAAGTAGTTGAAGAAAATCTCGCCTCCCGCCGGGATGAAGCGCAAAAGGCCGCGGAGATCGTCAATGACGAGGTGGGGCACTTCGAGCAATGGGTCCAGGGGCTGGACATGCAGCCCACCATCGTGGACATCATCCAGCGCGGCGAACACATGGCCGAGGAGGAGCTTGCCCGTACGCTCAAGCGGCTGGGGCCGGTCTCCGACGAGGTGCGCGAAGCGCTTGACGTCATGGCCAAAGCGCTTGTCCGCAAAATGAACCACGATCCCATCGTCTTCCTCAAGGAAGGCGCGGGCTCGCATGAGGGCAGCGCCTCACGCATCAGCCTCATGCGCCGCATCTTCAATCTGGACAGCGGCACCTGTAGCCGCGCCACCCCGCGGGAGAAAGGCTGATGCGCGCCTATCTCGTGGAGGATCTGCCGCCGGAGCTCTGCCGCCGTCTGGCGGACTTTGCGCAGGAGCGGGGCTACGCCTCCTCGCTTGAGGGGCTTTTCTGGCTCCCGGTGCCGGAAAGCCTGTGGTCGCCCCTGCAACGGGAGCACGCCGCCCGCTGCGGGCCCTATGCCGTCTCTCTAGAGATAGGCGAGGACTCCCTGCGCCTGGAGCTGCTGGTGCGCGCCCGCAACCGCCTGCATTGCGACTGTGTGGCCCCGGCGGACAGCGCCACCCGGCAGGCGCTCATCGACCGGCTGGAAGAGCTCATCAGCGAATGCGATCTGCCGCACTAGGGCCTGTTAGCCCTATTCGTTTTTGTTTGTTTGGGGGGGAAGGGCCCCCCTCGCTCTGCTGTCGATGCCCGTAAGGCTCCTGCGTCGCCTAACGGGCACAGCCCTGAGGGCCGCCTTTCGGTCGCCGCCTGCGCGGGAGGGCCCAGCCTTTTCACAGCGAAGCGAGAAAAGGCGTTCCCGTAATTCTTCCCCCCAAGCCCCCCATCCCTTCCCCAGCGCGCGTTTACCGGGGAAGAGTCAGGGACACGAGCCAACCCCACCGCCAAAGATAAGCGGAGTATGTACAGTTTATTGCCTTGCCAATTGAAATCATTTGTAAAATTTATGTTAATAGGCCCTAGCCTGCCCGCCCCCCTGTCCGTCGCCTTCGCGGCAGGCCGGCCATGACCTCGCCTCCGTTGCCCGCGCCGCCGGCCTCGCTTCGGGAGCTGCGGCCCGCCGTGGCCCGCGAATGCCTGCGGCTGGAAAGCACCCTCCTCCGCTTCGGCGCTGCTCGCGGGCAGTCGCTGCTGCTGGCGGTCTCCGGCGGAGGGGACTCCACCGCCCTGACCGTCATCCTTGCCCTGCTCGCCCCCCGTCAGGACTGGCGTCTGCATGTCTGCACCGTCCATCACGGCCTGCGGGCGGAGGCCGACGCCGAATGCGGACAAGTGCAACGCCTCTGCGCCGCGCTGCATATCCCCTACCACCTCCGCAGAGCCCCGGTCCGGGAACTGGCCCGCGCGGCCGGGACCGGCCTGGAAGAAACGGCCCGCAAGGCCCGCTATGCCCTGCTGGAGGAGGTGCGGCAGCAAACGGGCTGCCGCTGGCTGCTCACCGGCCATCAGCGCGAAGACCTGTGCGAGGATCAGCTCATGCGCCTTTTGCGCGGCACGGGCTGGCCCGCACTGGGCGGCATGTCCGACTGCGACCCGGAGCGTCATCTTTTGCGGCCGCTCCTGCATCTGTCCGGCAAAAAACTCCGCCAGTGGCTGCGCGACTGGGGGGTCCCGTGGAGTGAGGACAGCTCCAACGACGATCCCTCCTTCCTGCGCAACCGCCTGCGTCACACGGTCCTGCCCCTGCTGGAAAAGGAAAATCCCGCCTACGGCGATTCAGCGTCCCGCCTCCGGCAACTGGCGCAGCTGGACGCCGCCTACTGGGAAAGCACGCTGGACGCGGCCCTTGCCCTGACGCCCTGGCAGCAGACGGAGGAGAGCATCACCCTGCCCCGCGCCCTGCTCCGCGCCCATCCCGCTGCCGTGCGCCTGCGCCTCTATCTGCGGGCCCTGCGCTGCCTGAGCCGCCGCCACGGCGGGCAGGCCCGCGCCGAACGCCTGCTGGCGCTGGATGCCGCCTGGCAGGAGGGCCGGGGCAATACCCGCTTTCAGTTCCCGGGGGGGCTTGTGGCCGTCCTGCGCGGTGGTGCCGTCACTTTCGGCGAAGATGGCGGAGCGTGAAAGGGAAAACCCTTCTGCCGCGAGCAGCGGCCCGCAGGCCGTGCCTGTTAGGGCCTGTTAACACCATTCGCTGTTTGTTTGGGGGGGGAAGGGACCCCCTCGCTCTGCTGTCGATGTCCGTAAGGCTCCTGCGTCGCCTAACGGCCACGGCCCTCCGGGCCGCCTTTCGGTCGCCGCCGGCGCGGAAGGGCCCAGCCTTTTCACAGCGAAGCGAGAAAAGGCGTTCCCGTAATTCTTCCCCCCAGGCCCCCCATCCCTTCCCCAGCGAGCTTTTATCAGAGGCAACCCCGCCCCTGAGGGCAAGCGGAGTTTGTACGGGTTCATTGTCCTATCTATTGAAATTGTTTGTAAAATTTTTGTTTGAGCATTCTCCGCTTGAAGGGCGAAGCGGTTCAAGCCATACGCGGTTCTTCCGCTTGGTTTCGGCCGGGCGGCGCTGTGCCGCCGCCTCGCATTTTACCTTTTTCAAAGGAAAATGCTCGAAAAAGCCCCCCTTTGCCTGAGCAAAAGGGGGCGGATACAACGATCTTTCCCGACACCGTCAGCCCTGCAGGGCCTCACGCACGGCCTGCGCCAGATGTTCGGCATCCAGCCCCACCATCTGCCGCAGCTCGGCCTGCGTACCGTGCTCCACAAAGGCGTCCCACAGCCCCAGACGGCGGATGCGCTGTCCGCGCAGGGCCCCCTTGTCGGAAAGCAGTTCCAGCACAGCGGACGAGAAGCCCCCGGCCCGGACGCCCTCCTCCACCAGCACGAGCACGGAAAAACGCTCCGCCAGCTCCAGCAACTGGGCTTCGGGCAGTGGTTTGATCCAGACGGCATCGAACACTTCCACGGAAATGCCCTCCGCCGCCAGCGCTTCCGCCGCCTGCAAGGCCGGATGCACGCAACTGCCCACCGCGATGAACACGGCGTCCTTGCCCTGCCGGAGGCATTCCCCCTGCCCGACGGGCAGCAGGGTGGGCTCCCCTTCCAGCGGCACGCCGACGCCTGCGCCGCGCGGGATGCGCAGGGCACAGGGCGCATTGAGGGTGAGCGCCGTGGCAAGGCAGTGCCGCAGCGCGTTCTCATCACGGGGGGCCAGCAGGTGCATGTTCGGGATATGGCGCAGATAGGCCATGTCGAAGACGCCATGATGGGTCGCGCCGTCCTCGCCCACCAGCCCGGCCCGGTCGATGCAGAAGGTCACGGGCAGATTTTGCAGACAGACGTCATGCACGATCTGGTCATAGGCCCGCTGCAGGAAGGTGGAATAGATGGCCACCACGGGCCTGAGGCCTTGACTGGCCATGCCCGCCGCAAAGGTGACGGCATGCTGCTCACAGATGCCCACATCGGCGAAGCGCTCGGGGAAACGGTTCTGGAAGGCCTGCGTGCCCGTGCCTTCCGGCATGGCGGCGGTGATGGCCATGATGCGCTTGTCTTCTTCGGCCAGCTCCACCAGCGTCTTGCCGAACACGCTGGTATAGGACGGGGCGGAGGCCTTGGCCGGAGGCACGGCCTTGCCCGTTTCCGGCAGGAAATGCCCCACGCCGTGATAGTGCGTGGGGTCCAGCTCCGCCGGGGCATAGCCCTTGCCCTTGCGGGTACGGACATGCAGCAGCACCGGACCGTCCTCCACGCCCGCGGCCATCTCCAGATGCGTCCGCAGGGCGGTCAGGTCGTGCCCGTCCACCGGCCCTATGTAGGTGAAGCGCAGGGCCTCGAAGAGCATACCGGGTGTGAAGAAGGACTTGAAGCTCCACTCTCCGCGCATGGCGTAGGTGGCCAGATGGTTGCCGATGCGGGGCACGGTGCGCAGGAAGGCCAGCACATCCTTGCGGACCTGCCGTACCCAGCGGCGGGACAGCGTGCGGCTCAAGAAGCGGGAAAGCGCCCCGACATTGGGCGAGATGGAGATCTCGTTGTCGTTGAGCACCACGATGAGGCGTCTGCCCATGTGCCCGGCGAGATTGAGCCCTTCAAAGGCTTCGCCGCCGGTGAGGGAGCCGTCCCCGATGACTGCCAGCACATGGTGCTTCTGATGCTGATAGTCGCGGGCCACGGCCATGCCCAGCGCCGCCGAGATGGAGGTGGAGGAATGCCCCACGCCGAAATGGTCGTACGGGCTCTCTTCCCGGCGCGGGAAGCCGGAGATGCCCCCCAGCTTGCGCAGCGTGTCAAAGGCGGCATGCCGTCCGGTCAGGAGCTTGTAGGCGTAGGACTGATGCCCCACGTCCCAGACCAGCTTGTCGCGGCTCATGTCGAACGTGGCCAGCAGGGCCAGCGTCAGCTCCACCACGCCCAGCGAGGGCGCAAGGTGACCGCCGTTGCGCGCCACCACCTCGATGATGCGGCGCCGCAGCTCGTCCGCCAGCTGCTCGAGCTGGCTGTCCGTCAGGTTCCCCACCTGAGCGGGCCCGGTCAGGGAATCGAGCAGCGGCGTCATGCTTTCTATGTCCATCGTTAGGCCGTTCTGTTGACTGTGTAATCCGCCAGCGCCGCAAGGAAGGCGGCTTCCTGCCCGTCAAAGCGGGCCAGCGCGGCCTGCGCGCTGTCGGCATAGCCGCGCGCCAGCTCCCGGCTCTTTTCCAGCCCCACGAGTTTGGGATAGGTGTTCTTGCCCTGCTCCTCGTCGCTGCCGGCAGGCTTGCCGAGGGTCTCGGTATCCGAGACCACATCAAGGATATCGTCGGCGATCTGGAAGGCCACGCCCAGCGCCGCCCCGAAGTCGCCGATGGCCTTGAGCGCCCCGGCGTCGGCCCCGGCCAGCAGGGCCCCGCACACGCAGGAAGCGCGCAGGATGGCCCCGGTCTTCATGGCATGCATGAGACGGAGCTGATCGAGCGAGATGCTTTCCATCCCGGTGAAGATCATGTCCCATTCCTGCCCGCCCACCATGCCGGACGAACCGGCAGCCAGGGCAAATTCCCGCAGGGCGGCCAGCACGCGGTCCGCGGGCAGATCAAGGCCGCTCATGACGTAGAAGGCGTCCGTCAGCAGACCGTCCCCGGCCAGGATGGCCGTGGCTTCATCAAAGGCCTTGTGGTTGGAGGGCTTGCCGCGCCGCAGGTCGTCGTCGTCCATGGCGGGCAGGTCGTCATGGATCAGGGAATAGGTATGCACCATCTCGATGGCCCCGGCAAAGGGCAGCACCTTTTCCGGCGCAAGACCGCACATGGCCGCCGTGCTCATGCAGAGCACGGGGCGGAGGCGCTTGCCGCCCGCCTGCAGGCTGTACAGCATGGATTCCTTGAGTCGCGGCGGCAGATCCCGCCCGTCCAGACAGACGGCGAGCCAGGCCTCGACCTGTGCGCCGCGTTCCTTGAGCAGTCGTTTCATTTCCTGAGGCGTCATATGTCTTCCTCCTCGTCCGGCTGACGGCCGGACACGGCATCCGTAAGGATCAGATCCTTTTCCTCGCCATCCTGCCAGATGGTCAGCTGATGGCGGGCCTTTTCCAGTTGTTCCCGGCACAGGCGCGAACATTCCACGCCTTCCTTGTACAGGGCCATGCCCTCTTCCAGCGGCAACCGGCCTTCTTCCAGCGCGGTCACGATCTCCTGGAGACGTTCCATGCGGCCTTCGAAATCGGCCGGGATCTTGTTGCGTGAATTCTTCATGTTTTACTTGAGGGGTTGAGCGGCCGGAGAGGCGGCCACGGGCTGCGCCCCGCTCTCTTCCCAGGGGGCAAGGAGGGGCTCCACGTCCACGGACTGCCCCTGCACGATAAGGGAAAGATGCAGATGCGGCCCGGTCACGCGCCCTGTGGCCCCGACCTTGCCGATGACCTGGCCCTTGCGCACCTCCTGCCCGTTCTGCACCAGCAGCTCGGACATGTGCAGATAGGCGGTGAAGACGCCCTGCCCGTGGTCCAGGTAGACGGTCTTGCCGGAAAAATAGAGGTCGTCGCACAGCACCACGCGGCCGTCGGCACAGGCCTTGATGGGCGTCCCGCTGGCGCCGCGCAGATCAAGGCCCCGGTGATAGCCGCGCGGCTGTCCGTTGAAGACGCGCTTCAGGCCATACAGGCTGGAGATGCCTCCCGGCACGGGCCGGGTGAGCGGCAGGGCCCACTGCCGGACGGGCGAATAGCTGGACAGTGCGGCCTTGACTTGCGCCCTGTCCCGGCGGATGCGCTCCATGACCTTGGCGGGCGGGTCCACATACTTCTTGTCCACGGTCAACTTCTGCACCGGACGCTTGCGGTCGAAAAGCGCTACCGCCGCCTGCGGGGAACGCCCGCCCGCCGCCGCAGCGGACAGGGCAAGGCGCTTCTCTTTGGCTTCCAGCGGCACGGAAAGCAGCATGACGGCCTGCCATGCCTGCGCCCCCTGCGGCGTGACGACAGCCTCGGCCTGTGCGCGCCATTCCTTGCCGCGCCAGCTGAAGACCACCTCCTGTACGGGGACATCGGAAACGGCCAGCGCCAGAAAGGCATCGCCGCGCGCCACCTGCTCCGGCGCTTCGAGCCGAAGCGCCGCCTGCGCCATGCCGGTCCACAGGCAGCACAGCGCGGCAACGATCCCGAGCACCCGGCACGACCGGCGCAGCGGGGCACAGACCTGAAACACGTGGGACATCATTCTTCTCCTTCTGCCGCCGCCGTGTCCGGGCGGGGGCGAATCTGGGCAACTGTAACCCCCAGTGAGCCATCCTGCAAGCGGATGCGCAACTCCTGTCCGCCCTGCGCCTGCCGGACGCTGCGGATCAACGCTCCGCGACTGTCGGCGACGAGCGCATAGCCGCGTTCCAGCGGCCCGAGGGGATCGCAGGCCGCCAGCCGCAGGGCCAGCCGCTCCCGTTGGGCTTCCGCCCTGTCCACACTCTGCCGCCCGCCGGCCAGCAGACGCCGTTCCGCCCAGAGCAGTTCCTGCTGCCGCTGCAAGAGCAGCCGGGGCAGCGCCGCCCGCAGGCGATCCTCCAGCGCGCCGGTTTCCCGCGCCGCGACCGCCAGCCGGGTCGGATTCCAGAACGAGCGCAGCATCTGCGCCAGATGGTCCGCCTGCCGCTGCCGTCTGCCCAGCATTTCCCGTACGGCGCGCAGCATGGCCAAAGACAGACGGCGGCGCGCGCTCTCCAGCCGTTCCAGCTGCCGCTGCGGCGCATGGGCCCGCAACAGGCGCGCCAGATGGCCCAGTTGCAGTTCCTGCCGCTCCAGCCGCCGCCGCATGCCGCGGGAAAGAGCGGCCTCCTGGTCATCGAGGAGCTGAAGCAGCTCCTGCCGCGAAGGCCAGAGCAGCTGGGCCGCATGCGAGGGCGTCGCGGCCCGGACGTCGGCCGTCAGATCGGCCAGCGTCACGTCCACTTCATGTCCGATGCCGGCCAGGACCGGCAGCCGGGAGCGGTATACCGCTTCGGCCACCTCCTGCTCGTTGAAGGCCCAGAGGTCTTCCAGCGAACCGCCGCCGCGGATGAGGACGATGACCTGCGGCCCGTCAGGCAACAGGGCGTGAGCATTGGCCGTTTCCAGAGCGCGCACGATGGACGGGGCGGCGCCCTCTCCCTGCACGGCCACCGGATACAGCCGGATATGCGCGGCCTGCCCGCGCTGGGCGGCCAGACGCCAGAAATCATGGATGGCCGCCCCGTGGGGCGAGGTGATCAGGGCCACCCGTGCGGGATCCCACGGCAGACGGCGCTTGCGCTCCTGCGCGAAAAAGCCGAGCGCGGCAAGACGGCGCTTGCGCTCCTCGAAGGCCTGGGCAAGTCCGCCCTGTCCCGCGGGCTGCACAAGCTCCACCACCAGCTGGTACTGCCCGCGCGGGGCGTAGATGCCTACGTGCCCGGCACAGATGAGCCCGGCTCCCTGCCGGAGCAGCTCCTCCGGGGCGGGCGGCGGCGTTTCAAAGACTTCGCCGGTCAGGGGGTCGAAGCTTCCCCGCTGCCGCTGCTGCTGCCGGAACCAGACGCACTGGAGCTGCGCCTCGGCGTCCTTGAGCGTGAAGTAGAAATGCCCGGATGCGGGGCGGGAGACGTTCCCTACCTCGCCCCGCACCCAGACAAAGGGAAAATGACGCTCCACCGTGCGGCGGAGCTGTTCCGTCAGCTGGCGGACGGACTGGATGGTCATATCTTCCGACACGGGCCCTCTCCGGCCCCTGCCGCGTCAGCAGGGGCCGCTCTCCGCCTTCCCGGCTCAGGCCATGCGGGCCTTCCAGCCCTGGCGCACCGTTTCCATCCAGGCGGACAGCGCCTCGGGCAGCGTCTCCAGGGGCAGTTCGCCCTTTTCGCCGGTGCGCCGGTCCTTGCATTCCACGATGCCGCGCGCAAGCCCCTTGCCGCCCACGATGAGCTGCATGGGCGCGCCGATGAGGTCCGCGTCCTTGAATTTGACGCCGGGGCGCTCTTCCCGGTCGTCCAGCAGCACGGAGACGCCCTGCCCTTCCAGCAGATCGTGGATCTCGCCGGCCTTGGCGGAAACGTCCTCCTTGCCGGGATCGAGGTTGAGCAGGATGCACTGCACCGGGGAGATCTGCGGCGGGAAGATGATGCCGTTCTCGTCGTTGTTCTGCTCGATGGCCGCCGCCACCACGCGGGAAACGCCGATGCCGTAGCAGCCCATGATCATGACGCGTTCCTTGCCGTTCTCGTCGAGGAAGACGGCGTGCATGGCGTCGCTGTATTTGGTGCCCAGCTTGAAGATGTGCCCCACCTCGATGCCCTTGGGCAGTTCGATGGGCGCGCCGCAGCGCGGGCAGCAGTCCGTGGCCGTGATGGCCCGCAGGTCGGCATAGGCGGTTATGGCGGCGTCACGCGCAAGGTCCACGTGCAGCAGATGCGCGTCCGCGGCATTGGCGCCCGTCACGTAGTCCGTGGCGCCCTGGAGCTCGGCGTCCGCATAGATGGGCACATCCAGGCCCACCGGCCCGGCGAAGCCCACCGGCGCATGGGTCAGGGCCTGCACCACCTCGCCGGCGGCCAGCTGCACATCCTGCGCCTTGAGCAGATTCTTGAGCTTGATGTCGTTGACTTCGCGGTCGCCGCGCACGAGGACGGCCACATGCTTGCCGCCCACCGTGAACAACATGGTCTTGACCACGCGCTCGGACGCGACGCCCAGCATGGCGCTCACTTCCTCGACGCTGTGCGCGCCGGGCGTCGCCACCTTTTCGCAGGGCGGACAGCCCGTCGTGCAGGGCTCGCCCTTCCATACCACTTCGGCGCGCTCCACATTGGCGGCATACTGGCAGGAGGTGCAGGCGGCGATGGTATCTTCACCGGTATCGGCAAGCACCATGAACTCGTGCGAGAAATTGCCGCCGATGGAGCCGGTATCCGCCTCCACGGCGCGGAAGCGCAGGCCGAGACGCTGGAAGATCCGCATATAGGCATCATACATGATGGCGTAGCTGGCATCGGCCGCCGCATCGTCCACGTCAAATGAATAGCCGTCCTTCATGACGAATTCGCGCCCGCGCATGAGGCCGAAGCGGGGGCGGATCTCGTCGCGGAACTTGCTCTGGATCTGATAGAGCCGCACGGGGAGCTGCCGGTAGGAGCGCACCTCGCCGCGCACCAGATCGGTGATGACTTCCTCGTGCGTGGGGCCGAGGCAGTAGTCCCGGTCATTGCGGTCCTTGAAGCGCAGCAGTTCCTTGCCGTAATGCTCCCAGCGGCCGGTCTCCTTCCAGAGATCGCCGGGGATGACCGAGGGCATGAGCAGCTCCTGGAAGCCCGCGGCGTTCATTTCCTCGCGCACCACGCGGGCCACGTTGTCGATGGCCCGCAGGCCCAGCGGCAGATAGATGTAGACGCCGGACGTCAGCTTGCGGACCATGCCCGCCCGCAGCAGCAGTTTGTGGCTCGCCACCTCGGCCTCGGCCGGGGTTTCCTTGAGTGTGGGGATATAACAGGAGCTAAAGCGCATCAGGCGTATTCCTTTTCCTTGAGCAGGAGTTGCAGTTCTTCAAGAAAAGCCGCCAGCAGGGCGTCCTGCCCCCTGACGGAACGTATGACCTCTCCCTTGCGGAAGATGATCCCCTTGTCCCGGCCGCCGGCAAGGCCGAGGTCCGCCTCGCGCGCCTCGCCCGGCCCGTTGACCACACAGCCCATGACCGCCACCTTGATGTCGGCCGTGGATTCCGCAAGCCGTTCCTCCACCGCGCGCGCCAGGGAGAAAAGGTCGATCTCCGTCCGCCCGCAGGTGGGGCAGGAGATGATCTCCGGCCCGCGCCGCCGCAGGCCGAGCGCGCGCAGGATCTCATAGGCCACCGTCACCTCTTCCGCGGGATCGGCGGTCAGAGAGACGCGCAGGGTGTCGCCTATGCCTTCATGCAACAGGATGCCCAGCCCCACGGCGGACTTGACCGTGCCGCGCATGAGCCCGCCCGCCTCGGTGATGCCGATATGCAGCGGATAATCGCAGACCCCGGCAAGCAGGCGGTAGGCCTCCAGCGTATCCTGCACGGAAGACGACTTGAGGGAGATCTTGGTGTCGTAAAAACCGCGCGCCTCCAGCATGCGCACATGACCGAGCGCGCTCTCCACCATCGCCTGCGGGCAGGGCCCGCCGTATTTGGCAAGCAGGCCCTTCTCCACGGAGCCGGAATTGACCCCCACGCGGATGACGGCCCCGTGCGCCTTGGCCGCATCCACCAGAGCGTCCACATGGGCACGCGGCCCGATGTTGCCCGGATTGATGCGCAATCCTTCAAGTCCTGCTTCAAGGGCCGCCAGCGCCAGCCGGTGGTCGAAGTGGATATCGGCAATGAGCGGCACCGGCGAAGCGTCGCGAATGGCCCGCAGGGCCGCGGCGGCGCTTTCGTCGGGAACGGCCAGACGCACGGCTTCGCAGCCGCGGCGCACCAGCGCCTCGATCTGACGCAGCGTGGCCGCCACGTCACGCGTATCGGTATTGGTCATGCTCTGCACGACGATGGGGGCTCCGCCGCCGATGCTCAGGTTGCCCAGCCGTACGGAGCGGGTCTTGCGACGCTCGATCATCCTTTTCTCCCGGAAGTTGCGTACGATGGGCGGCAGCGCACGACGTGCCGCGGCATCGTGGAAGGACCGCGAACGGTTGTATGCTATTTCCCCCCGCAAGCCAAGTCTTAGAACATGTTCAGTTTGAAACGCCTTGCCTTTCAAGCCATATGGCCCGTCGTTTCGCGAAAAACACGATTTTTCCGCCTGGTTTGGGCCGGGCGGCGGGGATATGCCGCCATTTCGCCCGCCTGGGCGAGCCAGGATAAATTCTTTCCCTTTGTCTGCTTTTTCGCTATATTGCCCTTGCCGACGGGAGGATCCCCGCGCGCCGCTGCGCCGGCGATGGCATTTTTTACCGGAACGAAACTTGCATGCATATGCCTGAAAGTGCGGGCAGAGAACGGATATCCGTCATTTCTGCCGCATGCTCAAGTTTTTTCCCGTATTGCCGTTAAGCTTCGCAAGAACTTCACCTCAGAGGTGCCTATGCTCCACATGCCCACGCCCCCTTCCACATGCCGCCGCTTCTGCCTGCTGCTCCTGCTGCTGGCGGCGCTGCTTCCTGCCTGCACCCGTTCCACCGCCCCTACGGACCCGGAATACGTCGACGCGGTGGAACTCAAGCTCAAATGTCGGGAGCTGGCCGATCAGATGCTGGCCACCATGCCCAATGATGCCCTGAAAGGCGTCGTCGCCCTGCCGACCTCCTTTGTGGAGCAAGGCAACCGCAGCGTAAGCTCCCCCCTGGGCCGTCTCATCTCCGAGGCGCTCATCTACGAGTTCAACCAGCGCGGCTTCCCGGTCCGGGAGTACCGTCTGGCGGGCAAGATCTCCGTCACCGGGGGCAGGGATGACCTTGCTTTCCTCAACAATGTAAGCATCCCGGTGGGCCAGAAGTGGGCCGCCCTGATCGTGGGGACCTACTATGTGGACAAGGACGCCACCTTCGTCAACGCCCGTCTGGTGCGGGCCACTGACGGCCTTGTGCTGCGGACGGGGCAGCTCGTGCTGCCCAATACCAGCATCGTGCAGCGCATGTCCGAGTCCGACGTCCAGGTGGCCTCCCGTGCGGCCGCGGCGAACAAGTCGCGCAAGTACGGTCAGAACGGCTATTATCCCCCGCTCTACACCCCCGGCAGCGCCCTGAGCAGCGGCTCCCTCCCCATCCGGCAGGGCAAGTAGGTTTAGGAGTATCATCATGACGATCAAGCATATCCTCAGCCTTGCGGCCGCCGGCGGCCTGGCCTGCACCCTCCTGCTCTCTCCCGTGATGCTGCCGACGCCCTGTCAGGCGGTCGAGTCCTCGACCAGCACCAACGCCCTGAGCAGGCAGTACCTGAAGGAAGCGCGGGCATTCCGCCAGCAAGGCCGCTATGAACTGGCCCGACAGAGTTATGTGCAGGCGCTTTCCGTCTGCCATGATCGTAAGGAATACGAAACCATCAAGCAGGAGCTCAACGGTATCGAGATGCTGCTGCGAACCATGCGCTAGGTGCGGTCATGAAACGTCTTTTTATCCTGCTTCTTGTCACGGCTCTGGCCCTCTCCCCGCTGACGGCGGCCGCCTTCTTCGAAGGCAATGTGCCCTCGGCGGCGGACGACATCACCGATCAGATCGACGACCAGCTCATGATGCGGTATGCCGGGCGTGATCCCGACATGAGCAAAGCCAACCGTGAGGCCGTGGCGCGCGCCGGCATCATGATCCTGGGCACCTCGCCGGTCAACATCAACGACCTGGATGAGAGCAGCCCCCTCGCCCGGCAGATGATGGAAGAAGTCTCCCGCGGCCTCATGCAGAAGGGCTACCGCTTCAAGGAACTGCGCACCGGCAGCTATGTCCGCTTCGACAAGCGCTCCGGCGAATTCCTGCTGACCCGGGACGTCCGCAAGCTGCAAAGCCGTACCGGTACCGGACAGGCCGTCATGGCCGGGACCTATGTGGTCACGCAGGAGCAGGTGCGCTTCAGCATCCGCATCATCCACATCCCCACCAATGAGGTCATGGCCATGGGCACGGCGACGGTCCCCATCACCGCTGACATCTATCCCCTGCTGCGCGACCCCTACAATCCTTCCCGTTCGGGCAGCGGCGTGCCTTCCTCCTATACCCGGCTGCAATAGACCTTGCCGTCCGGCTCCATATTGACTATAAAATGCCCCGGCGCGTCCGGGGCTTTCTGTTTCGCGCTGCTCCGCATCCCGCGGCATTCACCCCACAAGGAGAACGCATGGCTCTCAGCATCGGTATCGTCGGGCTGCCCAACGTGGGCAAGTCCACCCTCTTCAATGCCCTGACCAAGGCTCAGAATGCCCAGGCCGCCAACTATCCCTTCTGCACCATCGAGCCCAACAAGGCTACGGTGGCTGTGCCGGACACGCGCGTGGACGCCCTGACCGCCAAGGCAAAGCCCAAAAAGACCATCCATGCCAGCGTGGATTTCATTGATATTGCCGGTCTCGTGCGCGGCGCCAGCAAGGGCGAAGGACTGGGCAATCAGTTCCTGGCCAATATCCGCGAATGCGCCGCCATCGTCGAGGTGGTCCGCTGTTTTGAGGATGACAACATCACCCATGTGGACGGCGCCGTAGACCCGCTGCGCGATATCGACACCATCGAGACTGAGCTGCTCCTCGCCGATATACAGAGCGTGGAAAAGCGGCTGGAAAAATTGCAGAAGATGGCCAAGGGCAGCAAGGACGCCAAGGCCGCGGCCGAGATCATGCAGGGCCTGCTGGCCGCCCTCAACGAAGGCAAGCCCGCCTCGACCTTCACCCTGCCGGACAATGAAGCCTTTTTGCAGTCCTGGCGTGAACTGGGCCTGCTGACGGCCAAGCCCGTCATCTACTGCGCCAATGTGGACGAAAGCGCCGTGGCCGAGGGCAATGAGCTCTCCCGCCGCGTGGAGGCGCTCGCCGCGGAACGTCATGCCGGCTTTGCCCGCATCTGCGCCAAGCTGGAAGAAGAGTTGCAAGGTCTGTCCGCCGAAGAACAGGCGGAGATGCTCTCCTCCTACGGCATCGACGAGAGCGGCCTCGTGCGCATCATCCGTACCGGCTACGCCACGCTCGGCCTGTGCAGCTACTTTACCGCCGGCCCCGACGAAGTGCGCGCCTGGACCATCCACAAGGGCTGGAAAGCCCCTCAGGCCGCCGGGGTCATCCATACGGACTTCGAGCGCGGCTTCATCCGTGCCGAAGTCATTTCCTACGATGATTACATGAGCCACGAAAATGAGGCCGCCTGCCGCGCCGACGGCGTGCTGCGCGTGGAAGGCAAGGAATATGTCGTGCAGGACGGCGACGTCATGCATTTCCTCTTTAACGTATAGGATGAAGATTTACGGACAGGGCGGACAGGACGCCCTGCCCCGCTCCATTCAAACAGAAAACCACCCGCTTTGCGGGTGGTTTTCTGTTTTTCCGCCCTGGGCGCTCAACAGGCCCTAACGGGCGCGGATGCTTCCCTTACTGACCAGATCCGAGATCACATCCTTCACATACGAGATTCCTTTGCTCTCCCTTATGTAGGCGTTTTCCCACCGGCTCTGCCGCCGCCCCCCCTCGTACAGCAGCCCGCCCAGCAGTATAAGCCCCATCATGAAATAGCCAAAACTCCGTTTGCCGCGATTCCGGACGAAAGCAATGTACTTGGCTTCCCGCCGACTATGAAATTCATGGATCGGGCTTCCTTCCTCGTATTTCAGGCTTTCCCTTTTCTCCTCAAGGCGGGCGATCAGCGCGTCTTCACGCGCCCGCAAGCGGGCTTCCAGTGTCCTTCCTGCAAATCTGCGCCGCAGAAAGGCCGTCAGCAGAACGACCGTCAGGCAGACAAGGCTGTTGGCGCCCGCCGCAAGCTCGTACGGCCTGGCAACACTGACGGGATAACCGGCAAAGTCCAGGCACAGCGAAAGAAACGTCCATACGCAGCTCAACAGCACGGCCCACAGAAACGCAAAGGCGCTTTCCTGCGCAAAGCACCAGCCTATCAGCAGAGCGGGCAGAAGAAGCAGGGGGTTGGTGAAGGCCCGCATGATCTCATTGCCAATATGCTTCAGCCAGAATCGTTCAACCAGCGGCTGAAACTGCGTGGTCATCCCGGACAGCATGGCGCCCGCTTCCTTTTTTGCGTCCCCACCGCGCGGCAGACGCTGGCCAAACCAGAATACCGGTACGTCATAGACGAGCGCCACGGTAAAGACCTGCAAGACATCCTTCCCGCCCTGCGGCCCCACTGCATGACCTTTCCGCCAGCAGGAATAATACATATCCTCCGGATACCAGTGGGGGGTTACGCAACCCAGCTTGTCCAGCACCGCGCGCGCAAAATCGTCACGAGCATCTTGCGTGGGGACAAGCCCCACAAATCGTTCCGGCGACGCGAAAAGTGTGACAAAGCCCTCATACGCCGCCTCTTCCGGCTTGGTATCATTCCAGGCAAAGGCCATCGCCACATCATCCGCCAGCCATTTCATCGGCGCAGCCGGCGTCAGCCCATCCGCGGGCGAAACGGCATGCCAGGCAGGGTACCTCGTGTGGCTGGAGGACTCCGGCGTTTCCTTCCCCTCCTCCAGGCATTGCCGCAAAATGGCCTGCCTGCTCTCCACTTCCTGTCTTTCCCTGGCGCGCGAGGCCTCGGATTGTTGCTCGCCGAACCAGTTGTCATCCAGCGTCACCACGACAAAGGTCAGCGCCTGCCAAAGAAAAAACACCGCCACCACCATCGGTGTGCGCAGCGTGAGAAAAGGGATGCGAGAGAATACGGACATAACGATCTCCATAAAAAAGAGGAGGAGAACTCTCCTCCTCTTTCTATGTGGCAGGCAGGGATCAGCGGGCGGCCGGCAGTGCTGCGGGGGCCTGCTGCCCGCCCGGAGCCGGTGCGGGCATCTGAGCGGGGGCCGGGGCCTGCATGGGCGCTGCCGGCACAGGCTGCGCAGGCGTCATGCCGGGCTGCGGAGCCACATCCTCCACCCCGGCGATACGCACGCCGAACTCGGCCACCTTTTCGGAAGGCACATAGAACAGCACCATGAACGGCACCTCGCCGCCCGGCGGCACGTTGGAGTTGCGGATGTAGATATCCGTACTGCTTTGCAGGAAGGATTCCAGTTCCTTCTCGCCGAGCACCTGCAGCTGGAAGAGCGAGAGCTGCGAACCGGCAAGCTGCTGCTTCACGGCCAGCGGCTTCTTGTCCTTGTCATAGACGGCGGCCTCCACACGGATGAGCGCCTTGGGCTGCGGGAACTCGTTGCGCACGTCCCCGACGATGACGCAGACCTTGCCGATCTTTTCATTATTCACGTAGTACTGACGCACATTGCGCATGGTCAGCATGGAAACGCGCTGCGCCAGCTCCTCATCCGAGAGCTGCGGCTTTTTGTTCCCCGTCGGGAACTGGATATAGTACCAGTAGCCGGAGCCCCCCAGTACGATAAGGAAAAGCAGCAGGCCCAGCCAGACGAAAATGGAGCTCCCCTTCTTTTCCTTTCGGACCGGAGCGGCGGCTTTAGCCGGCGCCTTTTTGGCGGCGGCAGCCTCGGTTTTTCCGGCTGCGGCCTTGGCCGGAGCTTCTTTTGCGGGAGTCTCCAGCGCGAAGACGTTCTTGCAGACCGAGCAGCGCAGCTTGGCGCCGGGCTTGACGAGCTTGTCCGGCAGATTGAAGCGGCTGCTGCAATGCGGGCATTGAATTTCCATGCGGATACCTCGACAACCGACTAGGGCGTGTTAACAGGCCCTAGACGGACAGCAGTTCATAGATGGACGGCAGGGCGCGATAGCGCTCGGCATGATCGAGCCCGTAGCCTACGATGAAGCCGGAATCCAGCATAAAGCCGGAAAAGGCCACCGGGATGTCCACTTCCCGCCGTTCCGTCTTGTTGACCAACGTGGCTATGCGCACGCTGCGCGCGCCCCTGTCCGCCAGAAGATCCAGCAGGAACCGCAAAGAATGGCCGGAATCCACCACATCCTCCACCACGAGCACGTGCTTGCCGCGCACATCGCATTCCAGATCCTTGGTCAGCTTGATCTGGCGGCTCGACACTGTCCCCGTGCCGTAGCTGGAGATGCGGATGAAGTCCATTTCCAGATCCTCACGGCTGATGGCGCGCGTCAGGTCGCTGAAAAAGTGGACGGCCCCCTTGAGGACGCATACGGCCACCAGCGGCTCTCCCGTATAGGCGGCCGAGATCTCCTCGCCCAGCTCCGCCACGCGGGCGGCGATGTCCTCAGCGCTGAAAAGCAGTTTGGCCGTCATCGTCCATCGCTCCCCACGTGCTTGAAGACCGCCGTTTCGTCACAGCAGTCGGGATATTTGGCGCAGTGCACGCAGTCCGACCAAATCTTCTGCGGCAGGGCTCCCTTGTCGATGATCTCGTAGCTGAGCCGGGAGAAGAACTCCACCTGATAGGTCAGGGAAAAGACGCGCCGGATATGCAGCGCCTCGCAATCGGACATGCAGGCTTCCACCACCTTGCGGCCGAGGCCGTGGCGGCGCAGGTCCTCCCGCACCACCAGCGAGCAGATCTCGCCCAGATCCTCCCATACGGGAGCCAGCGCACAGCAGGCGGCGATGCCGCCATCCGGCGCATCCACCACCCAGAAGTTGCGCACATGTCCGTACAGGAAAATGAGCGCTCGCGGCAGCAACAAGCCCTTTTGCGCGCAGTCCAGCAAGAGGGCGTGGATATCCTTCACATCATCCATGTGCGCCTTGCGCACGGGCCAATCATACGCCATGACTAGTCTTCCAGCAGTTTATCAAAGATTTCCACAAGATCCTTGTGTTCCACAAGGCCGGTGCCCGCCAGCACCACATCCCCCTTCTTGTCGACGAAGACATTGAAGGGGATGCTGCTGATGCCGAAGGCGCGCGTTATGCTGCTCCCGGCCATGTAAACGGGATACTTCACGCCCAGCTTCTGCAAAAAGCCGGGAACGGCGTTCTTGTCCTCATCCACGGACAGACCGATGATCACCACACCCTTATCGGCATATTTTTCATGGATCTTCACCAGATCAGGGATCTCCATCCGGCAGGGCGGGCACCAGGTGGCAAAGAAATTCAGCATGACGGCCTTGCCCTTGTGCGAGGCCAAGAGGTCATCCAGCCCCTTCCGGTCAAGGGATTCGAGAGAGGCCGCGGACGCCAGCGCCGGCAGCAGCAAGACGAACAGAAGCGCAAGAGACAGTCTTTTCATTGAGCACTACACCTGACTGATGAATTTTTTCGCCGCGCGAACGGAACTGACGGCGTCTTCGCAATAGGCGTCCGCCCCGATGGCGTCCGCAAAGGCCTGGGTCACCGCCGCGCCGCCCACCATGACCCGGATGGGCAGCCGGCGCTCGCGGATCAGGCGGATGGTGTCCTCCATCCTGACCATAGTGGTGGTCATCAATGCCGACAGCCCGATAATATGCGCCTTGTGTTCCAAAGCGCAAGCCACAATGGTCTCGGCAGGCACATCTTTTCCGGCGTCGATGACGTCAAAGCCGTGGTTGCCCAGCAGGAGGGCCACAATATTCTTGCCGATATCGTGGATGTCGCCTTCCACCGTCGCCACGACGATGACGGGCCGCTCTTCCGGCCCCCGGCTTTCTTCAAGCAAAGGTTTAAGTTCGGCAAAGGCCGTCTGCATGGTCTCGGCCGAGCGGATGAGCTGCGGCAGGAAATATTCCCGCCGTTCATAGCGGTTGCCCACTTCCGTGATGGCGGGGATGAGCACCTCGTTGACCAGCGTGAAGGGCTGTACGCCCTTTTCAAGTTCCGCACGAAGGAGCGGCAGCACGTTCTCCTTGTCGCCCTGCAATACGGCCTCCCCTACCGTCGTCGCGCGGGCCGCCGCGGGCACGGTCCCCGCCGTATCGGGCGCCGCCGCCTTCCACTGGGCATAGCGGGGGATGAAGACGGCCGCATGGGCATCATGTCCGCGCAGCACATTAAGGGCATCAAAGGCTTCATGCAAGCGCGCGGCCGAGGGATTGGCGATGCAGGAGCTCAGGCCGGCCCCCGCCCCCATGCAGAGGAAGGAGGCGTTGAGCAGGTCCCGTGCGGGCAGGCCGAAAGAAAGATTGGAAAGCCCCAGCGTGGTGGGCAGGCCCTGCTCCCGGCACCAGCGGATCATGTCCAGACAGGCCAGCGCCCCTTCCGGCTTGGAAGAGACGGCCAGCGCCAGGATGTCCACCAGCATGAGGCGGCGGGGGATGCGCAGAGCTTCGGCCTCACGCAGCAGCTTTTCCAGGATGGCGATGCGTTCGGCGGCGCTCACGGGCAGCTCCGCCCCCTTGAGCGGCAGCAGGATGAAGGGCGCGCCGAAGTCCCGGCACAGCGGGCCGAGCTTTTCCATGCGTCCGCTCTCCCCGCTCACGGAATTGACCAGGCAGGAACCCGGACAGTACGGCAGCGCGGCGGCGATGGCGTCGGCATTGGAGGAGTCGAGCGAAAGCGGCGCCGGCACGCGCTCCACAAGGCAGCGGGTGAGCTCCGGCAGCAGCTTGCCCTCGTCCACGAGGGAGGCCCCCACATTGACGTCCAGCACCTGCGCCCCGGCCGCCAGCTGCTCGTCGGCAAAGCGGAAGGCCTCGTCAAAGCGGCCTTCCTGCAGCTGGGCGGTGAGCACCTTCTTGCCCGTGGGATTGATGCGTTCGCCGATGATGACGAAGGGGGCATCGGGCGCAAAGCGCACGAGCTGCGAACGGCTGGTAAGACACATGCCCGACGGCGCGGCGGCGGGGGAGGAGGTCAGCTCCACCCTGTCGAGCGCCTGCCGCAGGGCGGCCAGATGCTGCGGGGTAGTGCCGCAGCAGCCGCCGAGCACCCGCGCCCCCTGCGCGGCGAAACGCGCCGTCTTTTCGGCGAATTCCTCCGGGCCCAGCGGAAAGACCGTCGCCCCGTCGCGCAGCTCCGGCAGACCGGCATTGGGCTCCACCATGACCGGGCAGGCGCAGACGTCCAGCAGTTCGCGCACCACGGGCGCCATCTGATCCGGGCCCAGGCTGCAGTTCGTCCCCACCACGTCCACGCCGAGGTTCTGCATGGTCTCGGCAAAGATGGTCGGGCTGGAACCGGTGAGGCTCACCCCCTGCTCGAAAGTCATGGACACCATGACCGGCAGGTCGCACACCTGACGCGCCGCCACCACGGCGGCACGGGCCTCGGCCAGATCGAACTGCGTCTCCACCAGCAGAAGGTCGCAGCCGCCGGCCACCAGTCCGCGGATCTGCGCGGCAAAGGCGGCTATCAGGTCGGCAGGCTCCACATCGCCCAGCGGACGGGCGAAATGTCCGGACGGCCCCACGTTGCCGGCCACGAAGACCCGGCGCGAACTGCGGGCCGCCGCGGCCCTGGCCGCCTCGACCATGCGGCGGCTGAAGTCGAAGACATCCAGACCGGCGGGCAGCTTGTAGGGATTGCCGCCAAAGGTGCAGGCCGTGATGATGTCCGCCCCCACTTCCACATAGGCGGCATGGATATCCTGCAGGATGTCCGGCCGCTGCATGCAGAATTCCTCCGGGCTGACGCCGAGCGGCAGTCCGGCGGCCTGGAGCATGGTCCCCATGGCTCCATCAAGCATGAGCGGGCGTTTTTCCGAAAGTCGGTCCAGGAACGGCGATGCTGACATGGTAGATCCTTTGTGTGCTGCGCTGCAAAAATTCATTCCTTCCGGGGCATTCCCCCCGGACAGGTTTTTATTACTGAAAAACATTGAAAAGGACAAACCAAAACTATAGGATTGGCTTTCCGGGGAACTGCTCCCCTTTCTGCAACGCCCCAACATCCAAGACATCTCATGGCAGACAAGGCCGAAAAAGACGCCGGAGCCCCCGCGGCAAGCCGGCCGGACGTGGAAATACTCCCCCCGCCAGACAAAAAAACGCGCAAAATCCCCACGGCCCTGCCGCAGCAGGAGGCCTCCCCCGCCCCTGAGGCGGACGATGGGGAAGACGGCATGGATGAGCTTGCGCCGGAACTGGACGAGCCGGATCACGACGAGCTGGACGCCGATGCTCTGGATGTGGACGCCTACGAGGATGATCCCCTTTTCCTGACCGAGGCCCCGCATGACGGCGACGCCCTGCCCGCTCCCGCCGAGTCGCGCCTGCCCGTGCAGGCGGGCAGCAAGGACAGCCTGCACCTCTACCTGCGGGAGATCAGCCGCTTCCCCCTGCTCAAGCCGGAGGAGGAGCACGAGCTCGCCCTGCGCGTGCGCGACCACAACGACCCGGACGCCGCCTTCCGCCTCGTCTCGTCGCATCTCAGGCTCGTGGTGCGCATCGCCATGGACTTCCAGCGCCGCTGGATGCAGAACGTGCTCGACCTCGTGCAGGAAGGCAACGTGGGCCTCATGCGCGCGGTCAACAAGTTCGACCCGGACAAGGGCATCAAGTTCTCCTACTACGCCTCTTTCTGGATCAAGGCCTACATCCTCAAGTTCATCATGGACAACTGGCGGATGGTGAAGATCGGCACCACGCAGGTGCAGCGCAAGCTGTTCTACAATCTGAACCGCGAGCGCCAGAAGCTCATCGCCCAGGGCTTCGATCCCGACGCGGCCATGCTGTCCGAACGCCTCGGCGTCAGCGAGGAGCAGATCAACGAGATGGACCAGCGCCTGGCCGCCGGCGACCTGTCGCTGAACGCCCAGGTGGGGGACGAACCCGGAGGGGCCACCCGCATGGACTTTCTGCCGGCGCTCGGCCCCGGCATCGAGGACGATCTGGCCAGCGACGAGATGGCCGGCATCCTGCGGGACAGGATCAAGACCCTCCTGCCGAAACTCAATGAGAAGGAGCTGTATATCCTGCAGAACCGGCTCCTCACGGACGACCCTGTCACCTTGCGCGAGATCGGCGAACGGTATAACGTGACGCGCGAGCGCGTTCGCCAGCTGGAAGCGCGCCTGCTGGAAAAAATCCGTCGGCACATTGCGGGCGACGTCAAAGACTTTTCAGACGAATGGATCCAATCCTAGATGAAACGCGGTAACTCTCCGATGAAATGCGGCCATTCCCTCCTGCTGTGCGCCGCGCTGATGGGCGGCATGGCTCCCTTTGCCCTGCTCGGCTGCGGCGGCTGCGCCAACCAGAACAGCGCGGCCTCATCCGAACGCACGCTCGCCGGCGTGGAGACCCGCCCGCCGGCCACGACCCTTTCGGCCGAGGCGCAGGACACCTATGCCTACCTCGTCCTCATGCAGCTCATGGGCCGCGGCGAGGAGACGCTCAGCGTGGAGGACCTCCGCGAGGCGGTCGCCCTGCTCAAAAGCAGCCGCGTGCCGTCCAGCGCCTGGCTGGACGGGGCCGTGTGGCTGCTCGGACGGCGCTCCGACCTGGTCGTCCCCTTCCTTGAGGACGCGCTGACCGTCCACCCCGACGATCTCTCGCTGACCATGCTCTATGCCGAGACCCTGGCCGATCGCAAAATGACGCAGAAGGCCGTCGGCCTCATGCAGAACTATATCGCCCGCCACCCCGCCGAAAGCGACGCTCAGGTGGAGCTGGCCCTGCTGCTGGTCAAGGACGGCCGCTTCAACGAGGCCGACGCCCTGCTCAACTCCCTGCCGGAAAAAGCCCGCACCCCGCTGGTGGACTACAGCCACGCCCGCGCCCTTTCCGGCATGGGCCGCAAGGACGAGGCCATCGTCAAGCTGAAGCGCGCCATCAAGGAGATGCCCGAGTTCGTGGAAGCGCTGGCCGAGCTGGCCTTCCTCCACGAGCAGCGCGGCGAATGGAAGGAAGCCCGCGACGTCTACGAACGGCTGGCCGGATTGAACTTCTCGCCCGAAGAGGTGACCCTGCGGCTCATCAACATCGCGCTCCAGCTCAATCAGCCGGACAAGGCGCTCAAATACATGCACAACGGCCCGGACTCCCTGGCCTTCAAGCTCACCGTGGCGCGCATGTTCATGGATTCGCGCCACTACCTCCAGGCCGAAAGCCTGCTGCGGCAGGTGGCGGACGATCCCGCGGCCCCGCCGGAGGTCTTCCTGTTGCTGGCGGATCTGGCCTACCAGCAGCGGCGGGACGTCTCCCAGGCGCTGAGCTGGCTCAACCGGGTCCCGGCCGACGGGAACGCCGCTCCCCGCGGCGCGCTCCTGCGGGTGCAGATCATCGCCGAATCCGGCAAGAACGAGGACGCGCTGCGCCTCGTGCAGGAAGGACGCCGCCACTACGCGGACATGCCCGAATTCTACTCCCTGGAGGCCCGTATCCTTGTCCGGCTGGAACGCAAGCAGGAAGCCCTGGCCATCATCCGCGAAGGTCTGAAGACCTGGCCGGCTGACGAGGACCTGTCCTTCCTGCTGGGCAGCCTGCTGGACGACATGGGCGACAGGGACGGCGCCCTCGCGGCTATGGAGACCCTGCTGGCCAATCATCCCGACAACGCGCAGGCGCTCAACTACGTCGGCTATTCTCTGGCCGAGCGCGGCCGGGATCTTGAGCGCGCCATCAGCCTGCTGCGCAAGGCCGACGGCCTGTCCCCCAACCAGTCCTACATCATCGACTCCCTGGCCTGGGCCCTCTACAAGGCCGGGCAGCTCCCCGAAGCGCTGGAGCAGATCCGGCGGGCCGTGCGCACGGGCGAGGTCATCGACCCCGCCATCTGGGAACATTACGGCGACATCGCCGCGGCCATGAACCTGCGGGAGGAAGCCCGCACCGCCTACCAGAAGGCCCTTGATTACAAACCCGCCAATGCCGACGTCCTGCGGCAACGCCTGTCAACGCTATGAAACGCATCGCCCCACGTCTCGTCGTCCTCTGTCTGCTCACCTTCCTGACGGCCTGCGCCGGCAAGGGGACGGATCAGCTCCCGCCCCCGGAAAGCCCCGCTGCGGCCGCCCGCAGCGAAAAGCTCTGGCAGGCCCTCGTCCGGCAAAGCGACCGGCACGCCCCTGCCCCCTATCGTCTGAGCCTGAGCCTGCGCTTCGGTACGGAAGGCGACACCCGGCGTGTCACGGCCCTTTTCTGGGGGAACGACGACAAACACCTGCGGCTTGACGTCATGGCAGGGGTCGGCGCCGTCATCGCCAATATCGTCGAGGCGGATACCCGCTTCCTCATCTACAGCCCCCGCGAAAATGTGGCCTATTTCCATGAGGGACGCACCAAGCCGCTGCTCAAGGTCGGCGTGCCCGTCCCGCTGGCGCTGGCCGACCTTTCCGCCCTGCTCAACGGACGTTTCCTGAGGGCTTTCGGCGAAGGACACACCCCTGTGGCCGCCGCGTCGCCCGATACGGCAGACTTTACGCTGGAAAAACGTTTCGGCGGCGTGCTGACGCTGGATGCGCAGGGACTCCCCGTGCGCTGGACGGAAAACGGCGACAAGGGCTGGGTCATGGAGATCCGCTACGATGAACAGAACCTGCCCCGCCGGCTCGATCTGACCCATGCCAGCGGGAAAAAGGCCATCGTGCTCGTCAAGCAGCGCGACGCGCTGCAGCAGGCCTTTACTGAGGAGCAGCTCGGTCTTTCCCTGCCGGAAGACACGCCCCTGCTGCCGCTCTCGCGCTATCGGGCCCCGGCGGACGGCGCTTCCGCCCCCTAGGGCCTGTTGGCGCTGTTCGCTGCTTGTTTAGGGGGGATGGGGTCCCTCCTCCGGCGCGGGAGGGCCCAGCCTTTTCGCAGCGAAGCGAGGAAAGGCGTTCCCGTCATCCTTCCCCTCAGGTCCCCCATCCCCTCTCCAGCACGCTTTCATCAGGGGGGAGGACGCTGCCGTCATCTTTCGCGGAAAGCAAGATAGGAAGATTGGCTAAAGTTATCCCTACGAACCGATCGTTAAATTTGCGTCGGCACATGCCGGGCGGCGCAGGAGTCCTACAGGCACCGGCGGCAAGGCGAGGGGGTCTCCCTCGAACAAGCTGTGCAGCGTGCCGACTCACCTTGAAGGAGAAGCAATGGAAACCATCCATATTGCCTGTGACCATGCCGGTCTCGAACTGAAGGAAACGCTGAAAAGCGCACTGGAAGCCCGTGGTTTCCAAATCTGCGATCACGGCACGAACAGCCGGGAGAGCTGCGACTATCCGCAGTATGCCCATGCCCTCTGCGCCGCCGTGGAGGCGGAGAACGGGCGCGGCATCCTCATCTGCGGCACGGGCATCGGCATGTCCATCGCCGCAAACCGGCACGCGGGCATCCGCGCGGCCCTCTGCACCACAGAGCTGCATGCCCGCTTCACCCGGCTGCACAACAACGCCAACGTCCTCTGTCTCGGCGCACGCGTGACCGGTGTGGAACTGGCCCTTGCCATCATGAACGTTTTTCTGGATACCGCATTCGAAGGCGGCCGCCATCAGCGCCGTCTCGATCAGCTCAACCCGCAGTCCGCAAGGTAACGCCCATGCAGCTCTACAATACCCTTACCCGTAAAAAGGAAACCTTCACTCCCCTGCGTCCCGGCAAGGTGCACATGTACGTCTGCGGCATCACCGCCTACGACTACTGCCATATCGGGCATGCCCGCTCGGCCATCGTCTTTGACCTGCTGGTCCGCCACATGCGCGCGCAGGGCCTGGACGTGACCTTCGTCCGCAACTTCACGGATGTGGACGACAAGATCATCCGCCGCGCCAATGAGGAAGGCCGGGACTGGAAGGAAGTGGCCGAGACCTATGTCCGCGCCTTCCATGAGGATATGGACCGCCTCAATGTCCAGCGTGCCGACCATGAGCCCCGCGCCACGGACTACATCCCGCAGATGCAGGATATCTGCACGAGCCTCATCGAACAGGGCAAGGCCTATGCCACGCCGTCTGGGGACGTCTACTTTCGCGTGCGGGCCTATCCGCCCTACGGCAAGCTTTCCGGCCGCAGCCTGGACGATCTCCAGGCCGGCGCGCGCGTGGCCCCCGGCGAGGAAAAGGAAGATCCGCTGGATTTCGCCCTCTGGAAGGCCGCCAAGCCCGGCGAGCCCTTCTGGGAAAGCCCCTGGGGCAAGGGACGGCCCGGCTGGCACATCGAATGCTCGGCCATGAGCAAGCCCTACCTGCCGCTGGACATCCACGGCGGCGGCCAGGATCTCGTCTTCCCCCATCATGAAAACGAGATCGCGCAGACGGAGGCCTCCTGCGGCTGCGAGCTGGCCCGTTTCTGGGTACATAACGGCTTCGTGCAGATCAATGCCGAAAAGATGTCCAAGTCGCTGGGCAACTTCAAGACCATCCGCGACATCCTGGACGGCTACCTGCCGGAGACGCTGCGCTTCTTCCTGCTGGGCAAGCAGTACCGCAGCCCCATCGACTTCAGCCCCGAAGCCATGGACGAGGCCGAACGCGCCCTGCAGCGCATCTACGAATGCCTGCGCGAAGTTCATGCGGCACGTGAACGCTCCAGCTGGAAAAAGACCGCCCTGCCCGCCGACCTGCTGACGGAATGGCAGCAGCTTGCCCCGTCCGTGACGGCCGCTCTGGATGACGACCTGAACAGCGCGCAGGCCTTCGGGCACATCTTCACCCAGATCCGCCTCGTCAACCGCCTGTTGGAAGACAAGACGCTGCGCGCCGGCGAAGGCGCGCGGGATCTGTTCGAGGACTTCCTTGCCCGCGTGCGTGACTGGAATGCCCGCCTCGGCCTGTTCGGTCAGGAGCCCGCCGCCTTCCTGACGGCCATGCGCGATCAGAAGGCCCGGCGCAAAGATCTGGACACGGCCCGCGTGGAAGAACTTATGGACCGGCGCGCCGAGGCTCGCCGCAACAAGGACTTTGCCCTTTCCGACAGCCTGCGGGACGAGCTGGCCGCCCTTGGCGTGCTGGTGCGGGATACCCCGCAGGGACAGCAGTGGGATCTCGCCTGAAGCGGCATCCCCACTTCATCCTTTACCTGAAAGGAGGGTCCATGCGAACCGTCATATCCTGCTGCGTACAGGGACTTCGGATGGCCCTCCTCGCCCTGTTGGCGTGGCAACTTGCCGTCGGACAGGCCCATGCCTTCTTTTTCGGAGGGGTCTCCCTCAAGGATGAGAAGAAGATGGGGCAGAAGTTCGACACCATGATCCGCTCCAACCTGCCGCTGGTGCAGGACCCGGAAGTCAGCCACTATGTGGAGGACCTCGTGCGCCGTCTGGTCAAGGCCATCCCGCCCCAGCCCTTCACCTTTCGCTCCGGGGTCATCCTGCACCCGCAGCTCAACGCCTTTGCCGTCCCCGGCGGCTACGTCTACGTCTTCACGGGCCTGATCATGAACCTCAACAGCGAGAGCGAGCTGGCCGGCGTGCTGGCCCATGAGCTGGCCCACGTCACGCAACGCCATGTGGCTTCCCGCCTGGAGCGGGCGCAGGTGGTCAGCATCGCCTCCCTGCTCCTGGCGATAGCCGGCATCGCGGCCGGCGGGTCCGGCGGCGGGGCGCTGGCCGTGGGCGCGCTGGGGGCCGGTCAGTCGGCCATGCTCGATTACAGCCGCATCGACGAGAACGAGGCCGACCATATCGGCCTGCAATACCTCACGGCCGCCGGGTATCCGCCGGCCGGCATGGCGGGGGGCTTCAAGGTCCTGCGCCAGAAAAGCTGGATGAGCGGCGCCAGCGTCCCGGCCTACCTCTCCACGCACCCGGACATCGGCGACCGCATCAACGGCATCATGGCGCGCGTCACGGGCATGAAGCAGACCGTCCGCGACCGCCGTGTGGACAACAGCCGCTTCCTGCGGGTGCAGGCTCTGCTCTGGGGACGCTACGGGGACGATCAGGTCGCCCTGCAACGCTTCAGCGGCAAGGACGCCCTGTCGCTCATGGGCCGGGGCATGGTCTACGCCCGCCGCAACGATGTGGTGCAGGCCGCCAAAAGCTTCGACGCCGCCGTGGCCGCCGCCCCCTCCGATCCGCTCGTGCTGCGGGAGGCCGGCGCCTTCCATTACCGCAAGGGCGACATGAGCAAGGCCGAGCCCCTGCTGACCCGCGCCATGCAGCTTGACCCGCGGGACTATATGGCCAGCTTCTTTTATGCCCGCCTGCTGGACGAGACCGGCAGGGCCGCCCAGGCGGACCGTTATTACAAGGATGTCCTGCGACGGGTCCCGGAGGAAGCCGACGTCCACGAGGCGTACGCCCGTTCGCTGGGACGCTCCGGCCGGACGGGAGCGGCCTATGTGCATATGGCCTACAGCGCCATTTACGCCAATCGCCGCAAGCAGGCCAAACGCTATGTGGAAGAAGCCCGGGCCAAGGCCCGCAGCGCTGCCGACGCTCCCCTGCTCAAGCGTCTGGAAGCCGTGTACAAGGAACGCAAGGAAATGTGGGAAGACGATTGATGGAAACGCATGCCACCACCATACTGGCCGTCCGCAAGGACGGCATCGTGGCCATGGCCGGAGACGGCCAGGTGACGCTGGGCCAGAACATGATCATGAAGCACTCGGCGCGCAAGCTGCGCCGCCTGCACGACGGCAAGGTGCTGGCCGGTTTCGCCGGCGCCACGGCGGACGCCTTCACCCTGTTCGAACTCTTTGAAGCCAAGCTCAAGGAATTTCGCGGCAACCTCGTCCGCGCCGCCGTGGAGATGACCAAGGAATGGCGCAAGGACAAATACCTGCACAAGCTGGAAGCCATGCTGCTCCTGGCCGACAGCGAGCACATCCTCCTGCTGTCCGGCACGGGCGACGTCATCGAACCGGACGACGACGTGGCGGCCATCGGCAGCGGCGGCCCCTACGCGCTCTCGGCCGCGCGCGCCCTGCTCCGCCACAGCGACCTGACGGCAACGGACATCGTTCAGGAGTCCATGCGCATCGCTTCGGAGATCTGCGTCTACACCAACGACCATTTCACGGTGGAAAGCCTCTGATGAGCGGACATGCCCTCGTGCCGCCCCACGGGAACGCCCCCCTGCGCCTGACGGCAGGCTGCAAGGTCAATCTCGGCCTGCGCATCACCCGCGTCCGGCCGGACGGCTACCATGAACTGGATTCCCTTTTCCTGCCGCTGGACGAACCGGCCGATCAGCTGGAGCTGGCCGTCCTGCCCGATGCCGCGCCCGGCATCGCCGTCTCCTGTGACGCCGCCATCCTCGATCCGGCCGACAATACGCTCACCAAAGCCTATAACGCCTATTGCCGGGCCAGCGCCCTGCCGCCGCCCGCGCTGCGGATACGGCTGCACAAGGGCATCCCCTCAGGGGCGGGCCTGGGCGGCGGCAGCAGCGACGCGGCCGCCCTGCTGCGCTGGCTCAACGCCAACAGCCCCGCGCCGCTCGCGCCGGAAGCCCTTGCCCATGTGGCGTTGCGCGTGGGCGCGGATGTGCCCTTTTTCCTGCGGGGCGGGCCCTGCCGCGTGCGGGGGATCGGCGAGATCCTGGAACCGGCTTGCGTGGAGCTGCCCGGGACCAGCCTGCTCCTCGTCTGCCCGGAAGAGCGCGTCAGCACCCCGTGGGCCTACCGAGCCTATGATGCGCTGGTGGCAACGAAAGTGCCGGAAACAGGCGGCGGGGACTTGACAAATGCCGCTATGCAGGCTAATGGAACAGCTCTCTCGACCATGCCGGACATACGCACAGCAGCGACGTTCTGTTTCCGCCGCTGCCATGCTCTTGCCATGCGTAATGATCTGGAAGAAGCCGTTGCGCGGGAATATCCGGTCATCAGCACCGTCAGGCAGGCCCTGACGCGTTACGGGGCATGGGCTGTTGTCATGAGCGGCAGCGGCTCTGCGGTCGTCGGTCTCATTGCCGCCGAACGGGCAGAAGAGGCCCGCGCCGCACTGACGGGAGACGGCTGGCGCACATATGTGCAGACGCTCTGATACTTGCTGGGATGTCGCCAAGTGGTAAGGCAACGGGTTTTGGCTCCGTCACGCGAAGGTTCGAACCCTTCCATCCCAGCCACATAACCCCTACGGCGCAAAGGCACGCAGATGATGTTCAGCGATCTGAAGATTGTCACTGGTTCGTCCAACCCCGATCTGGCCAAAGCCATTTGCAACCATCTTGGCTGCCAGCTTACCCCTACCCTTGCCACGACCTTCAGCGATGGCGAATTGCGCATCGAGATCGGCGACAACGTGCGCGGCGACGACGTTTTCGTGGTGCAGCCCACCTGTCCGCCGAGCGTCAACCGCAATTTCATGCAGCTCTGCCTCATGCTGGATGCTCTCAAGCGCGCCAGCGCCGGCCGCATCACCGCCGTCATCCCCTATTACGCCTATGCCCGGCAGGACCGCAAGGTCAGCCCGCGCGCGCCCATCAGCGCCAAGATGGTCGCCGACTTCATCAGCACGGCCGGCGCCGAGCGCGTGGTGACCATCGACCTGCACGCCGGTCAGATCCAGGGATTTTTCGACTGCCCGGTGGACAATCTTTTTGCCACGCCCGTCATGATGGACCCCCTGCGCAAGTACAGCGAAAATGACGACATCGTCATCGTGTCGCCCGACGCGGGCGGCGTGGAGCGCGCCCGTTCCTACGCCAAGCGCCTCAATGCCCCGCTGGCCATCGTGGACAAGCGCCGCGACAAGCCCAATCAGGCGCAGGCCATGCACGTCATCGGCGACGTGGAAGGCAAGGTGGCCATCGTGGTCGACGACATGATCGACACCGCCGGGACGCTGTGCGCCGGCGCGGAAGTGCTCCTCAAGTACGGGGCTTCCCGCATCATCGCCTGCGCCACCCACCCCGTGCTGTCCGGCCCCGCCATCGAGCGCATCAACAATACCGCCGCGCTGGATCGCGTCATCGTGACGGACACCATCCCGCTGGGCGACAAGCTGGCCGCCTGCCCCAAGCTGGAAGTCGTGTCCGTGGCGGCCCTTCTGGGCAAAACCATCCACAACATCCATACCGGTTCCTCGGTAAGCGTGTTGTTCGTCTAGTGAATTACGGGAGCCCTTGCCCCGTTTCATAAAAAATACGAGTGTTTTCCGCCTCGCAGCGGTAGACAGTGAAGGAGAAGACAATGAGCATTGAAAAGACGTTGAGCGTGCAGAAACGTGAAGACAGCGGCAAGGGCCCGGCGGGTCGTACGCGCGCCCAGGGCCTCGTCCCCGGCGTGTTCTATACGGCCGATGGCAAGAATATCGCTGTTCAGGTTCCTTCCCTGCCCGTGGAAAAGCTGTATGGCGAAATGGGCCGTACGTCCGTTTTCAATCTGGAGATCGACGACAACGGCACCAAGACCGTGTACCCCGCCCTGTTCTGGCAGGTGCAGATGCACCCCTACAAGAAGGAATTCACCCACATCGACTTCTACGGCGTGGATCTTGACAAGGAAGTCAAGGTGGACGTGCCCGTGGAATACGTGGGCGTTTCCCGCGGCGTGAAGCTGGGCGGCGTCATGGAGACCTACCGTGAAGTGGTGCGCCTCAGCGCCAAGCCCATGGACATGCCCGCCAAGATCACCATCGACGTGACGGATATGGACATCAACAGCAGCGTGACCATCGAGACCCTGCCCCTGCCCGCCAATGTCTCCGCCGTGTTCGATCAGAACTACGCGCTGGTGAGCATCATCGACAAGTCCAAGGTCAAGGGCGACGCCGCTGAAGGCGAAGCTGAGTAGTCCTTTCTTCCTCTGCTTTTTCGGGCCGGTTCCCCACACGGAGCCGGCCTTTTTTCCATATGCCCATCGCTTTTGACGCTTCTCCCCTCTGCCCGGCCTTTTGCCGCCTGCCGCTCGCCTATCGCAAGGGTGGAGCGCTTCTGGACCACTGGCCGCGCGAGGGCGCAGCCACGGTGCTCTTTGTGCCGGGTACCATGCTCGGGCCGCTGCAATACCGCATCTTTTTGCGGGCGCTGTATGCCCGGGGCTTTTCCGTAGCGGCCCTGCATCTCACAGGGCACGGCGCAGCGCGCCACATCTGGAGCTTCCGGCTGCCGGACCTGCTGGACGACGTACGCCGCGCGGTAGCCGCGCTGCAACAGGCGCGCAGCGGTCCCATCCTGCTGTGCGGACACAGTCAGGGAGGCATCATGAGTCTGGCCCTGGCCTGCGGCGGCAGCCTGGCCACGGCGGGGGGGCGGCCTGTCCCTGTTGCGCCTCTTGACGGTGTGGCCGCCTTTTTTGCCGTATCCGCCGTTTTCCCCCAGTCTGAGGACACCCTGCGCCTGACGTTGCTGCGGCCCCTGCACGCCCACCGCCACGCCATCCAGACACGCCTGCTGCGTGCTGCCCGGCGTTTTCCGGCGCTGCCTCTGCCGCTCTTCTGCTATCTTTCCCCCCGCCGTCTGCTCGCCGGGCATGGCGCCATCGACCTCCCCCTGACAGGACGGCGTCTTACCTATCCTCTGGGGCTGCTGGCGGATCTGCTGGCGCTGCACGTCAACGAAACCACGTCAAAGCCGTTCTTTCTTCTGGGGGCGCGCAATGACGCCCTGTTCACGCCGGCCATGCTGCGCGCCACCTATGAACGGCTTGACGCGCCGGAGAAAAAACTTCACTTTCTCCCGTCAGGCGGGCACATGCTCCTCATGCAGGACGCAACGGCGCGGGAAACGGCAGCCTATCTGGCCCTGCGCGCCTGTGCCCAAGGTTTGCCGCTGCAATGCGGCTATGCTCCAAAGGACTGAATATGGACTTTTCCGGTGTACTGGTAGGCTTGGGGAATCCCGGCCCGACCTATGACGGCACACGTCACAATTGCGGATTTGCCTTTGTGGAAGGCCTGCTGCGCGCTGTCGCTCAGGACGGCGGCGACGTGCAGGAAGTGAGCGGCAGCAAGTTCTCCTGCCGTCTCTGGCGCGTGCGCTCGCAGCTGCTGGGAGGCGTCTGGCTCGCAGCCATGCCGCAGACGTATATGAACCTGAGCGGACAGTGCGTGCAGCCGCTGCTGGCCTGGCACAAGGTCTCACCTGCACAGCTCGTCGTAGCGCATGATGAACTGGATATCCCGCCGGGAGAACTGCGCTTCAAGCTTGGCGGCGGCAACGCGGGGCACAATGGCCTGAAATCCATCACGCAGCAACTGGGCACGCCGGATTTTTACCGCCTGCGCATCGGCATAGGCCGGCCGCCGGCCCGTGGCGACGTGAGCAACTGGGTGCTCGGCCGCCCTGCTTCCGATGATCAGGCGCACATCGACGAAGCCCTCGAGCGGGCGCTCAAGGTCGTCTTCGCTTTTGCCGACAAGGGGCTGGATGCCGCCGTCCGCGCCTGTAAGCCGCCCAAGGAAAAGACCACCAGGGAAAAACCGGACAAGGCATAGATGCTGCGTCGAAACTGACGAGAGATGAGCCACCCGCTTTGCGGGTGGCTTTTTCGTGCCGCTCAACATTTGAAGGGAAGGTGAGCCCAGCGCTCTGCTGTCGATGTCCGTAAGGCTTCTGCGTCGCCTAACGGACACGCCCTCCGGGCCGCCCTTTGGGTCGCGCTCTGCTGTCGATGCCCGTAAGGCTCCTTCGTCGCCTAACGGGCACGGCCTCCGGGCCGCCCTTTGGGTCGCTACTTGCGGTAAAAAAGGGCTCCCTTCCGCAAACTTTCCCATCTTCCCCCAACCCTGCATATCAGCCAAACAGGATCACAAAGCACCTTGCACAACTCAGATAAATAGTTATTTTTCAATAACTTATAAAAATACCCCTCTACGAAATGCCATCCGCATTTTGCTTTTTCAAAGGCGAAGCGCTCGAGCAAAAGCGCGCTGGGGGAAGGAAGGGGGGCTTGG
>DWYJ01000038.1 GCA_019118745.1 Candidatus Desulfovibrio gallistercoris
AGGGGGACCCCTCCCGCGCCGGCGGAGGGGTCCCCCTTCCCCCCAAAAACAAACAGCGAGCAGTGTCAACAGGCTCTAAACGGTGTCCGCCTCATGCCAGATGAAGGTGAGCTCGTGCTTGTTGCAGGAAAGATGCAGCAACCTGCCGCCGGGGATGGCGGCAAAGGCCCGGCTTACCGCATGATCCGTCTCCGCCTGGAATTTGAGCGTGCAGACCACATGGGCGCAGGCGCGCGCCTCGATCCACTGCCGGACGATCTGGAGCAGGCGCTCCGGGTAGCAGATCATATCGGAAAAAAGCCAGTCCACCCGGCCCACATGGCGCGGGTCCAGACCGAAGCCGCTGCCGAGACAGTGATTCACGTTGGGCAGACTGCCCACCTGCGGGGCCAGTTCGGCCTTGTCCAGACTGAAGACCCGCGCCCCCAGTCCGGCCAGCACCCAGGTCCAGCCGCCCGGCGAAGCCCCCAGATCCACACAGAGCTCCCCCGGCAGCGGACGCCGCCCGTCCAGGGTAAACGCTTCCCAGAGTTTGAGATAGGCCCGGCCCGGCGGGTCCGTCCTGTTTTCCTCAAAGCGGGCTTCCCCATCGGCGAAGGGGGAAGTCGTGGACGGCGAGGCAAGCAACAGATCGTGCTCCCAGAGCGTAAAGGCTCCCAGCGGAGCCGTGGGGGCCGCCTCCCCGAAACGCAGAGGACGGGAGCCCACATGCGGCAGGGCCGCTTCCATGAGGGCCTGCCGCCGCTGATGGCCGCTTTCGGGCAGAAGGTGGCCGCGCCAGTTGCGTTGCAGGGCCGTCAGCGCCCGTACCGCCTGCCCGATGGAGGCGGCCTCCAGCCAGCGCGGCGCTGTCCAGACGTTTTGAGCCCAAGCGGCTGCCGCCCTGCCCTGCGCGAGCACAAGGCGGCCGCGTACCGTGATGACGCGCGCGCCCAGCTCTTCCAGCAGCGGTTCCATATAGCCCTGCGGGGCCACTTGCACGCTGAAATCTTCCCGCGGCAAGGCCTCGCGCGGCAACAGGGGCCAGCGTTGCGCCAGTCTGCGCCGCTCGTCGGCCTGGGCGGCGGCACGCCGTTCCCGCCGCTGCCTGCGCCATTGCGGCTGAGAAGATGACGGACAAGCGGACGTTTCTTTGTCCTTCCCGCGGGCAGGCGCGGCAGCAGCGTGATCGCTCCGCGCAGGAGCGCCGGCGGGGGCATGACCGGGACGGGACGAACGGGCGGCAGGGGGCAGGCGACGATGTTGCATCCCGGCACACTAGCGCAAAGCGGGGCATGGGCCAAGTGCACAGATGAGGGCATTTCCAGTTTGAAGCCCTTCGCGCTTCAAACCATGCGGCCTGGCGGTTTGCGGAAAAAACGCGGTTTTCCGCCCACTTCGGGCCGAGCGGCGCTGTGCCGCCGCCTCACGTTTTATCTTTTCCAAAGAGAAAGCGCCCCAGCATCGTCCCGACGGACAGGGGAAGACAGCAAAACAGGCCGCCCGGAGTCTCCGGACGGCCTGTCGTCTGAACGGCGCTGGGACCGCTTTTCTACGGCATGTCACACATAGAGGATCAGGGCGATGAGTTCCAGATCTTCCGTGCCCGTATTCAAGATCCCGTGCGTCTCGCCGTCAGGACAGACGGTCACATCACCGGCCGCGACGCGGCATTCCGTCCCGTTGTCGTCATAGGTGCCCTCGCCCTTGAGGATGTAATAGACTTCGAACTCGCCATTATGGGCATGCTTGCCCACAGCGCAGCCCGGCGCGAGCCGCACGTGATTGAACAGACGGCCCTTGCCGGAAAATTCTCCGTCATTGAGGATCTGCAGGGCCTGCCCCAGTCCGGGGCCACCCCACATGCTGCGTTCCAGCGTGACGGCATCCTGTTTGCGACGAATCATATGAACCTCCTTGCGGCCTTGCCGCGCTTGCTGACGGATGGACGCGCCCGGGCTGCGTGCCCTGTGGCGGCGCATCCGGCGTCAGAGATGGATAGACTGGGATCAGGCTTCCCCCTGCCGGGCCTCCGCAGCGCCCCGCCGCCGGACGACCCTGGGACGCGGCCGGCGCAGCGCAGGCGTCCGGGGATTCTGCCGGGGCGGCAGATCGCGCGGCGTCAGGGCCCGCGGCGGCATCTGCTTCACATGGACGTCGAGCTGAGGGAAGGCCACTTCGATGTTGTGGGCGCGGAATTCGCGCTCCATGCTCAGCCGGATGTCGGACGAGGTGGACACGCCCACATCATAATCCTGGACCCAGAAGCGCAGCGCGAAATTCAGCGTGCTGTCCCCGAAGGCCGTAAAGAGCACCACCGGCTCAGGATACTTGAGGATGCTGGGGTGGCTCTTGGCGATATCGCGCATGATGCGCATGACCAGCTCGGTGCTGGTGCCGTAGGCCACGCCCACATCCACCTGCAGGCGCACGGAACGGCTGTTGCGCGTCCAGTTGATGAGGCGGCTGGAGACGAACTCCGCATTGGGGACATAGATGATGGCGTTATCGTAGGTCTCGACGATGGTGGCGCGGACACTGATCTTGCGTACCCGCCCTGTGGTGTTGCCCACTTCCACCACGTCGCCCTCCTGCATGGTACGGCTGAAGATGAGGATAAGGCCGGAGAGGAAGTTGTTGATGATGGTCTGCATGCCGAAACCGATACCGACGGAAAGACCACCGGCGACCATGGCCAGATTGCTCAGCTCCATGCCCAGCGCCCGGAGCATGAACAGGCCGAAAAAGGCCCACAGCGCGTAGGTGACGCCGGTCTGGAGCGGCTGGATGAGCGTGGCATCAATGGTCATGCCCTTTTCGGGAAGACGGCCGAGGAAGCGGCAGGCCATACGTACGGCGGTGCGGGTGATGAAGAACATGCTGAAGATCAGCAGCACCTGCACCACGTTGAAACGCGTGCTGCCCACGTCCACCCCCTGCAGCACATAGTCCTGCAGGATGTAAAAGCCGCCCGGAAGCGTGATGACCCAAAGGCCGATGCTGCAGACCGCCAGCACCAGCATGAGCGGCGCGGCCAGCGCCAGCAGCACGCTGGTCAGGGCAGCGGTGCCGCCTTCCTTATTGAGCTGCACATTGACCTTGTTGATCAGGGACATGCTGCCCATGCCCAGCTGGATGGCCAGCGAGACGGAGGCATACAGCAGGTAGATCGCCATACTGTAGACGTGCAGGCCCAGCAGGGCCAGGACGAGCACGATCCACAACACCACGGGCAGGCCGGAGCAAACGGAGGATTCCAGCTGCATGGGCCCGAAGTCCGTATCGAAGCGGCGCTTGCGCTGCACGATCATGTACACGATGATGGAAGCGATCCAGGCCACCACGGCCACCGCCCGCGGCAGCGGCACATAGAGCAGGATATAGGCCGCAAAGGTCAGCGGTATGAGCCGCCAGAGCGGCGAAGGCTCCGCCGGGACCTCGGTATGGCGCAGCCGCCGCAGATCCCAGGCCAGAAAGACCAGCGCCACGATGATGTTGAGGTTCCCCACGGCCAGGAACAGCCGGAAGGTGTCGTCCGTTGCGGACAGGGAAGCGGTCAGCACGCTCATGCCCAGCAGCAGCCAGGGGATGCTGACATGGATGAGGTGCTTCATGGTGACGTCCGTACGGCAGCTCCGGCAGCGGCGGCGCAGCAGCACGGCGATGAGCAGGCTGAAAGCGAGGCTCAGGAAAAGCCGCATGACGACGCTCCGCCACTGCTCGCTGGTGGTGGGCAGTTCCACAGGCAGACGCAGCTTGATGCCCTGCGTGAAGAGCTGGAGCTGTTGCAGTACCTTGCCCCAGGTCTCAGGATTGAGATAGGAGACGGCCCCGCTCAGATAATAATTCTTCCACAAGCCGGGCAGCAGAGTATTGATGTCCTTCTGTGCGGCTTCCAGATCCCGCAGCAGGCTCTGCGCCGGGGCAAGCGCCGTGTCGTAGCGTTTGAGCAGGCTCTCCAGACGGCTGCGCGCCTGCCGGATGTCGCGGGCATAGCCCTTGATCTCCGGGCCCGCGTTCTGGGTATCGTCCGGCAGGGAGGCGGAAAGGGTCCGCATGCGCTCCAGCAGGGTCTGCACCTGCAACCTGTCCTGAAGGGGCTGTTCCAGCAGGTTCTGCACACGGCGGTAGGTCAGGCCAAGACGGCGGTCCACGGCTTCCAGGGCGTTGGGCCACTTCTTGAAGGTATTGGCCAGCACCAGCAGGCGGCGAGCCTCGTTTTCCTCACTGACGGAAAGGCTGGCGATGCGTCCCGAAAACTGGGAATCCATCTGGCGGACTTCACTGATGACGCGGATGAGGTAGTCCCGCTGCCCTTCCCAGATGTCGCTCCAGGGATCCGGCGCGGGCTTGGCCGGCTCCTTCTTTTTATCCGCCTCGGCCGCGCCGTCCTTTTGCTGGGTATCGGCATCGGCCTTTGCTTCGGCAGCCGGGGCGTCCGCCGCCCAGACCGCCGTAACGGGTTGATGAGACATGAACAGAGTGCAGACCGCAAGGACGGTCAGGCACAGACGCAGATGACGGGACATTCCTCCCTCCGCTCGGCTTAGGGTCAGGGCGCATTATCCTGCCTGTCGTCAAGCTGCCTTTTTCCGTATGGCGTCACCGCCGGGAAACACCGGTCTTGCGGCATGCCGGTACGACATCGCCCGATGTTTTCCCGACGCCCTCCCGCCCCGCCAACAAGCATTTTCCGTTTGGAGCGCGTTGCGCTGCAAACCGTACGGCTTGACGATTCGCGGAAAAAACGCGGTTTTTCCGCTTGGTTTTGGCCGGGCGGCACACGCGGGAGACCTGATGTGGAAAAAGGACATGCCCGGCAGGCGGGCTCCAATTTGCGAACAGGAGGAGACTACCCCAAGACCCGGCCCTTGAAAAGCGTGCACGGCCTCCCGCAGCCCCGCCCGAAAGGTTTGGGGAAGGCTTTACAAGCCCTACAGCGGGCGGCATAGTGCTCCCATGCATGCCGAAAAAACGCCCTCCTCCGTCCCGCCCGGTGCGGCGTCCGCCGCTCCCGCCGGGAACAGCCGCTGCCCCACGGTGGCCCTTGCCCGCTGCCCGAAGGAGGACGCGGCGTCCGCCGTGCTCCCCCGCCTGCTGGATGCCTGCGCGACGGAAGCGCCCTTGCGGGATCTCCACGGCAAGCACGTCCTGCTCAAACCCAATCTGGTGACGGCCCGCCCGCTGGCCTGCACGAGCCCCGCCGTGGTGGCGGCGGCCTGCCGCTGGCTGCTGGATCAGGGAGCGCGCGTCCGCGTGGCGGATTCGCCCGGTTTCGGCACGGCTACGGCCGTGGCGCGCAAAACGGGCCTGACGGAAGCCCTTGCCCCGCTGGGCATCAGGGTGGAAGCGCTGGATGCCCCGCAACGCCTGCCGCTGGATACCGGCGCCTGCTTTCCCGTCAGCCGTCTTGCGCTGGAAAGCGACCTCATCCTTTCGGCGGCCCGGGTCAAGGCGCACTCCCAGATGCGCCTCACCCTGAGCGTCAAAAACCTTTTCGGCTGCGTCTGCGGGCTGCGCAAGGCCATCATCCATACCCGGCAGGGTCAGGAACCCGACTTTTTTGCGGATTGCCTGGCCGCCCTCCAGGCCGCTCTGCCGCCCTCGGCCGGCCTGCTGGACGGCATCACCGCCATGCACGTCACCGGGCCTTCCAACGGCTCCCCCTATCCGCTGGGCCTGCTGGGGGCCTCCTCATCCTGCGTGGCGCTGGATGAGGCCTTCTGTACCGTTCTGGGCTGCGCGACGGAGGATGTGCCGCTGGCTGCGGCGCTGTTGCGCCGGGGCCATACGGACTGCCTTGCCGGCGGCTGCCGCCCGCGCTACCCCTTTCTGCACCCGGCGGACTGCGCCGTGGAAGATTTTCGCGTTCCCGCACATTTGCTGCACACGTCCTTTCGTCCCTGGCGATTACTGAAAAGCTGTCTGCGCCGCTTCTGGCTTTCCTTCAAAACCTAGGAGTTCCCCATGCCCGTCATCCTGCCCAATGAAACAGACATCTATGCCCTGACCGATTCCCACCTTTCTCTGGGGCGTCCGCTGGAGACCGTCGTGTCCGCCCTGCTGGGCGCCGGGGTGCGCATCATCCAGTACCGGGAAAAAAAGCTCAAGGGCGGCGAGATGCTGGAACAGTGCCGCCTCATGCGCCGTCTCACCCGTGAGGCGGGGGCCTGCTTCATCGTGGACGATCACATCGACCTTGCCATGCTGGCCGAAGCCGACGGCGTGCACATCGGCCAGGAAGACATCCCCCTGCCGGACGTGCGCGCCCTGGTGGGCAGCAAGATGTGCATCGGCCTTTCCACGCACAACCCGGACCAGGCCCGCGAGGCTGTCCGCCTTGGCGCGGACTATCTGGGCGTCGGGCCCATCTTCGCCACCCAGACCAAGGAAGATGTGACCGCTCCCGTGGGCTACGACTATCTGGACTGGGTGGCGGCCAACATCAACACGCCCTTTGTGGCCATCGGCGGCATCAAGGAACATAATATCGCCGAGGTGGCGGCCCACGGGGCCAAATGCTGCGCCCTCGTTTCCGAGCTGGTCGGGGCCGAGGACATCGCCGGCAAGGTCGCCGCCGTTCGTCGGGCCATGCATCAGACGGCCTGACCGTGCAACGCGCAGCGTATCCCCGCCCTTTCCCTTCCCCTTGCCTGCACAGCGGGAGGAGCCTTGCTCCTTCCGCTGTTTTCGCATCCATCCCCTTCTTTCCCTTGGGGCCTGTTGACGCTATTCGCTCTTGTTTGGGGGGAAGGGAACCCCCTCCGCCGGCGCGGGAGGGGTTTCCCTTCCCCCCAAGCCCCCCATCCCTTCCCCAGCGCGCTTTTACCGGTTTTACCGCGAGCAGCGACCGAAAGGCGGCCCGTAGGGCCGTGCCCGTTAGGCGACGCAGGAGCCTTACGGGCATCGACAGCAAAGCGCGACCGAAAGGCGGCCCGTAGGGCCGTGCCCGTTAGGCGACGCAGGAGCCTTACGGGCATCGACAGCAAAGCAAAGAGGTTTCTTCCCCCTCAAAAAACATAATGCGTCCTGAGTCTGGAGCATTTTCCGTGTGAAGCGTTTCGCGTTTCACACCATACGGCCCGGCGTTTCACGAAAAAAACGCGGTTTTCCGCGTGGTTTTGGCCGGGCGGCGCTGTGCCGCCGCCTCACGTTTTGCCTTTTTCAATGACAAGACGCTCTCGCCCGTCTCACGCTCCACGCCCGCACCATCAGGGAAGCTCTCCCCCCTGCCCACCCGCACCGGCACACGCTCCTCCGGCCCTTTGGCGTGCCGCTATGCATTCTCTGAAGTCTCTATGGACAAACTCAAGTTTTTTTCTAGAGATAACCTATTGAAATTTTTCTTGAAAATTCATTTTTATCAGATAGACTGAAAGTGCTCGCCGGAGCAGGCGGGCAAATGCGCAAACAGCCGTTGTCCCCACAATGGCGTCCATACGTATCGCAGGTGTCTTATGTACAGATGGTGGCGAACATCCTCCCTTACGGTCCTGAGCCTCTATTCGGCGTTACTGCTTTCGGGATGCGCCTTTTTCGGGGCGTCCAGCTCGCCGAAAGATGATATAACGCCGGCCCAGGCACAACGCGTGCTCAAGACAGCCTACTCGCAAGTAGGCAAGAAATACCGATCCGGCGGGGCATCCCCCGCCAAGGGCTTTGACTGTTCCGGCCTCATTTACTGGGCCTACCGGCAAAACGGCCTGGAAATGCCGCGCATCACGGTGGATCAGGCCCGCATCGGGCGTGCCGTGACGCGCAATCAGGCCCGCCCCGGCGACATCGTCGTCTTTCGCACCGGCAACAGCCCCCGAGGTCTGCATACCGGCATCTATGCCGGCGGCGACAAGTTCATCCACAGCCCGCGGCGAGGCGAACGCGTAAGGGAAGAAAGCATCAAGATCGACTACTGGCGCAAGAAGCTCGTATCCGTGCGGCGTGTGGCCCGTTAGCCATGCCCGACGCCCATACGGCTCGAACGACAGCCGGGCCGGATACTCCCTGAGGATCATCCGGCCCCGGTCGAGACTGCGGCCGCAGCGCCGCACCGTCTGTTTCCATCGCATGCAACAGGCAGGACAGATCCTTGCCCTTGCCGACAGGAGACCCCATGACCACACCCACCCAGCAGGAAACGCTGCTCAGCATTGCCGATATCGCCCGGCACTTTGACCTGCCGGAATCCACGGCGCGTTACTACTGTAAACGCTTTGCCGAACATATCCCCAGCGTCGGCGAAGGCCGCCGCAGGCGCTACCGGCCCGAAACGCTGGAAGTCATCGCCCTTGTGCTGGAAGAGATGCAAAAATCCCGCACGGCCGCCAGCGTGGAAGAACTGCTGGCGACCCAGTTCCCGCGCAATGTGGAGATACGCCCCCTGAGCATCTTGCCGCCCGCTCACGAAAGCAGCGAGCTCCAGGTCGTGAGCGCCAGCCCTGTCGCGCCGGCAGCGCCGCAGGAAGCGCTCCCCCTGCCGGAGTCTCCGGCCGTCCTGCAATTGCTGGAACGGCAGACCTCCGCACTGGAAGGCATGCTGCACGTGCTGCGCCTGATGGTGGAGCGCATGCCGCCTGTCACGGGCGATCCCGCGACGGAGAACGCGGCTGCCACGGAACTACGCAAAGAAGTGCAGACCCTGCGGACGCTGCTGGAAGCCTGCGAAAAAAACCATCAATCCGATCTGGATCAGATCCGGAAATGGGTGGGCAAGCTCATCCAGCGGCAGCCTTCCGCCTAATCCGCCGTCATTTGCCGCCTGAGGGCAAAAACGGCCGCGACTTCACCCCGGCAGCCTGAAGCAGCCGGCGTTCCGTCGTAGCCGGCGTATCCCAACGTATCCGCCGTCCTGACGGATACGCACCCTCTGTCGCGCGCTGCTTACGGCATACCCTACGGCGGCAGTCAGGTCCCCTCGACCACATCCGCAGGAGCGGGCACTTCCCGGTATAGACCGGCAGTCCGTTCTTCCACTGCTGGCCCAGCGGGCAGTCCTTGTTCTGCCCTGGAAACAAGGGGGGATTCGCCTCCACCCCACAGCCGGTTTCCCGGTCCCGGCGCTGCCGGGGCCTGTCTCACACTCAGGCCCGACAGATATTTTCCGCCACCCGCACGCGTCCCCTGTCCTCGTCTGGACCTCCCCAAAGAAGCCCGCCTTCGCATGACAGCCTCGTGCACGGCTGCTCACAAAGGGGGGCCACTGCTCTGCCCTCCGGCACATTACGTGCCGCCCTCCACTCTCCTGTGAAAGTCCCTAGGGGTGATCCGCTGCGGAGTCCTTCCTGCCCCAACCTGCCGGAAGGAGAAGACTGTTTATCGGGGAGAAGGAAAGAGCTCGCGTTGCTGTCGGTGCCTGTAAGGCTCCGACGCCTAATGCCTTGTAAGACAAACTGTACAAATCATTTCACTAGATACAGCAAATTAGCTGCATGTCTTGAAGGACGGTTCGCCCCACATTCCTGCCTCTTCTCCTGGCAAAAGCGCGCTGGGGAGGGGAGGCTTGGGGGGAAAGAGGACAAAAACGCCCTTTCGCGCTTCGCTGCGAAGAGCTGGGCCCTCCCCCGCCGGAGCGACCGAAAGGCGGCCGCAGGCCGTGCCCGTTGGGCGACGCAGGAGCCTTACGGGCATCGACAGCAGAGCGCGACCGAAAGGCGGCCCACAGGGCCGTGCCCGTTAGGCGACGAAGGAGCCTTACGGGCATCGACAGCAACGCGAGGGATCCCCCTTCCCCCAACCAAGTAGCGAATAGTGTTGACGGTCGCCCGGGATCAATCAAACAAAGACAATTGGACAGGCCTGCCCTTCTCTTCGAAACGGGACAGATAGGCAAAGAGTTTTGCGTTATCGTGGATGAGACCGCTGGCCTCGCAGAGATGATGGAACGTTCTCATAAGTTCGTCGTTCCGGGGACTGATCAGGTGGTAGCGCGTACCAAACGTGCGCAGATATTTTTCTTTCATCTGCGGAAACAGCCTGTCGAGCTGGGCATAAAAGTATTCGCGGCTCCCCTCGCGGAGCGTCAGCCCCATCCCAAAGCATATCACGCCATACACGCCGACTTCGCTGCAACCGCGCACGATCCCGCGTATATTGGCTTCGGTGTCATTGATGAACGGCAGTATGGGACAAAGCCAGACGACCGTGGGGATACCTGCCTGATGCAGAACCTTCAGCGCTTCAAGCCGCTCTTTCGTCGTGCTCACATGGGGTTCGATCTTTTTGCACAGCTCATCGTCACAGGTCGTCAGCGTCATCTGCACGACGCATTTCGTCTTCTGATTGATGGCCTCCAACAGATCCACGTCCCGCAGCACACGTGCGGATTTGGTCATAAGGGTAAAACCGAAGCCATACCGATGTGCGAGCGACAGAGCTTTACGAACATGCCCCATACGGCTTTCCAGCGGGATATACGGATCCGTCATAGCGCCCGTGCCCAGCATGCATTTTACGCGTTTCCGCCGAAGGGCTTCTTCCAGCAGCTCGATGGCATTGGTCTTGACCTCGATATCCTCAAACTCCATGCCGTAGCGCGAGCTGCGTGAATCGCAATATATACAGCCATGCGAGCAGCCACGATAGAGGTTCATCCCGTTCCTGGGCGACAAGATATGCTTCACGTCCACAAAGTGCATCGCTCTCCTCCGGCCTCACGAGCATTTCCCCAAACATGACAAGATGCACCCGCCGGATCCGGCATGGCGGTTCCGTCCGGCCTGCGTCCCGAACGTGCCTCCCTTGCTGTATGGTGAGCCGGTACGCGTTCTTTGGAGCCGTTTACGCTTGAAATGCTTCATGCGTCAAACCATGCGACCTGTCGTTTCGCAGAAAACCCCGGTCTATCCGCTCACATGTTGTCGGGGTGCTGTGCCGCTGCCGCGCGTTTTGTCGTTTTCAATGGCAAAACGCCGCAGCAGGGACAGCCGGTAAAGCCCGTGCGGCAGAGCAGCCTGCGCCCAGGGCGTATGATATTGTTCCACAGGATGCCACAGGCGTGTCTCTCAACAAAAAAGGCCTCCGTTCCCGAAGGGGGAACAGAGGCCTGTCCTGCTTGTATCGGCGATGCTTACTTATCGGAGGAAAGCGCCATTTCGATGGCGGACTTGAACAGATCCTGCGGCAGCGCACCACGAACGACCAAATTGTTCACGAGGAAATACGGCGTACCTTCCACCGCCAGTTTTTCGGCATCTTCCAGATCGCCCTTGATGATGTCCTTGACTTTCCGGCTGTTGCGGTCCCGATCCAGGCGGCGCATATCCGCGCCCAGATCCTTAGCCGTACGGCGCAGGAACTCTTCCCCCTCGCTGATGACCTTGTCCCGGTTGGCAAAGAGCGCGTTGTGGAACTTCCAGGCCTTGGCCTGATCCTGCTGGGCAAAGGCCACAAAATACGTCACGGCCAGAGCGCTGGGGCCGTCCGCATCTTGCGGCAGGCTCTTGAAGACGAGGCTGACCTTGTTGCCGTATTCATCCATCAGCTTTTCCAGCGTACGCGAGGCCTGCTGACAAAAGTGGCAGGTAAAATCCGAAAACGCCACGATGCGCACAGGAGCCTTGGCGGAGCCCAAAAGCGGGCGGTCTTCGAGAGCGACGGTCTTGGGCTTTTTGAGATCATTTTTCCACTGCTCGCGCAAGGCATTCTTGCGGCGCAGATTTGAGCCCTGCTGTGCGATGTCCAGGACTGTTTCACTGTTATCCCGCAGCACGTCCAGAACGAGTTCGGGATTTTCCCGCAAGATCGTCTGAAGCATTTCCCGAAGGTTTTCATCCGTCACGGGCGTAGCTGCCCGCGCAGGCGATACGGTTCCCAGCATGACGACAGCCGCACAGGCACAGAGCATCTTTTTATACGAGAGCATGGCACCTTCCTTTTTTTCCAGTACTTTTTCCTGACCTTGACGAGAATGTCAATGCTCATACAGATGAAAAGATTTTAGAAGAAATTCCTGGCCATATCCTTGCGCTTTCCATGTTCTTTGCCTATTTTGAAGAACGCGTTTCACATGAAACCTTACCTTTCCCTTCCTGAACCGTCTGTTTCATGTGAAACACGAGATATCGGAGGAAATTCGATGAGCAGAATAATTGCGATTGCCAACCAGAAAGGTGGTGTCGGTAAAACTACCACAGCCATCAATCTCGCGGCGGCACTGGCCATTATGGAGAAAAAAGTGCTGCTGGTGGATTGCGACCCTCAGGCGAACTCCACCAGCGGCTGCGGCATCGAGCAGGAAACTCTGGAGCGGGACCTCTACTCCACCTTTTATACTCCGGAGAATACGTACCAGAGCATCACCAAGACCCGTACGCCCTTTCTGGACATCCTTCCCGCCAGCACGAACCTGGTCGCGGTGGAACTGGAACTGGTCGACCGTATGGCCAGAGAATATTATCTGGATGACTGCATCAAGACGGTCTCTGACGACTACGACTATGTGATCATTGACTGTCCCCCCTCGCTGGGTCTGCTGACCCTCAATGCCCTCTGCGCCGCCAGGGAACTCCTTGTCCCCCTGCAGTGCGAATTTTTTGCGCTGGAAGGCATCGTAAAACTCCTGCAAACCTATGAGCAGGTGAAAAAACGACTGAATCCGGATCTGCAGCTCCTTGGCGTTGTCCTGACCATGTATGATGCGCGTAACCGCCTGACCCGGGACGTCAAGGACGAGGTGCACCGCTGCTTCCCTGAGCACCTCTTCGAAGTGGTCATCCCGCGCAATGTCCGCCTTTCCGAGGCCCCCAGCCACGGTAAGTCCATCATCCATTACGACGTCAAATCCAAGGGCGCGGAAGCCTACCTTGGACTGGCCAAGGAAGTGGTCTTGCGCAATCCGGGCAAGAAAAACCTGCAGTAGCCGCTACGCCGGATAAAAGAGGATACATATGAGCCTGAACAAAGGACTTGGCAAAGGCCTGGGCGCCCTTTTCTCCGACGCTCCGGCCGGACGGCCCGGCAACAGCGGTACGGAGGAAGCCCCGCGCACCCTCCCCCTTGCCGACATCAAACCCAATGCGGAACAGCCGCGCAAGAATTTCAATGATGAAAGCTTGCAGGAGCTGGCTGAATCCATCCGGCGGCAGGGCATCCTCCAACCCCTGCTCGTTCGCCCTATGGGCAACGGCTATCAACTGGTCGCCGGTGAACGGCGCTGGCGTGCCGCCAAGCTTGCCGGTCTGGGCAAGGTCCCTGTCGTCATCCGCGTCATGGATGACCGGGACGTCATGGTGGCGGCGCTTATCGAAAACCTCCAGCGCGAAGATCTCAACCCTGTGGAAGAGGCGCGGGCCCTGGCCAAACTTCAGGAGACGCTGGACCTCACGCAAGATGCGCTGGCAAGCCGCCTCGGCAAAAGCCGCCCGGCCATTGCCAATGCCCTGCGTCTTCTGCGCCTGAGCACGGCTGCACAGGACGATGTGGAACAGGGCCGCATGAGCGCCGGTCATGCCCGTTGCCTGCTGACGCTGGAAGCCGACGATCCTGTCGCGGCGGAAGAACTGCGGCAGCGTATCCTGTCCGCCAATCTTACGGTGCGGCAGACCGAAGATGCCGCGGCGCACTGGCGGCAGGAACGGCAATTCCCGTGGAAGGAACAGGAGCCCGCCGCCCCGGTGGGCGAAACGCCGCTTGCGGACGCTCCTGCCGGGAAGCGCCGTAAAGATCCCCTGCTGGCCACGCTCCAGGACTTTCTTTGCAAGGAACTCCCCTGCAAGGCACGTTTCAGCGGCAACCGGGAAAGCGGACGCCTTACCCTCACCTACTCCAGCCCGGAAGAGCTGCGCCAGATCCTGCAACGCATGAGCTGCCCGTGGGATGACGTGGAACTTTCCGCTGAGACGCCCGACAACACCACAGCAGAGACTGAGGCCGCCGATATGTCCGGCGGCATGCCCGACAATGCGCCCGACACTATGGCCGCCCCCCTGACTGAGGCGGCGGAAGCGGCCTCGCTATCCGAACCTGCCAGTCAGGAGCCTCCCGCGACACACTGAGCCGAAGCGCTGTTTGCCGCCTTATGTTTCCGCATCTGCGCCACTCCGCCTTATGGATGCCGTCAGAAGCGAAACACCGGCAGCATACGTCCTCTGCCGCAAATCCCCCGCATCTCTGCCCGCCTGTTGCGCGCTGCCGCAGCAGGCGGTTTTTTCATGCGCGGCGGCAGGCATACTACCTCTGCGACGTTCGGCCTGTCGCACGGTCAGAGGCTTTTATAATACGCTCCGACGCATGGTCGATCCGCTATCAAAGGCCCTTGTCTGCGCCTGGCCCCGCTCGCTTCTGTCGGGCGGCACGCTGCTGCCGCCTCTCGCCACTCCTTTTAGGTCCTCTTAACACTATTCGTTGCCAGCTTGAGGGGAAGGAAATCCCTCGTGCTGCTGTCGATACCTGTAAGGCTCCTTCGTCGCCCAACAGGCACGGCCTGCGGCCGCCTTTCGGTCGCGCTCTGCTGTCGATGCCCGTAAGGCTCCTTCCTCGCCTAACGGGCACGGCCTGCGGCCGCCTTTCGGTCGCTCCGGCGCAGGAGGACCCAGCCTTTTCGCAGCGGAGAGAGGAAAAGTGTTCTCGTCATCCTTCCCCTCAAGCCCCCCATCTCTTCCCCAGCGCTTTTATCGGGGGAGGACAGGGACACGAGCCCCCCGCCTCCCCTTTCCTTTTCAAAGGGGCAAAATACGCTAGCTGACGGGGCCACGAGCGCACAGGGCGTCGTTTGGCTATGGCTGCGCCAAGCGCTTTTCCGTCCCCTGGCGACAGGCTTTTGCGGGATGCACAGCAAAGGGGGCCCCCCGAAGCAAATGCTTCGGAGGGCCCCCTTGCATCAGCGATGCGGCATCGACGACATATAGGCGTATATCATTCCACGCGGCGCAACCGTGCCCCGAACATGCCTTCCAGCCACGGATGATCCCACGGCGTCTTCCAGACGCAGCGACATTCCAGCCGTAGCCCCGGCAGACGCAGCAGCCGCTCCACCTGCTCTTCATTCTCTTCACGGCGCAGGGTGCACGTCATGTAGGCCAGCTCGCCGCCCACGGCAAGGCAGGCCGCCAGCGCCGCCGCAATATCCCGCTGCACTTCCACAAGGCGGCGCATCTCCGCAAAGGGACGCCGCCGGATATCGGGACGCCGCGCCAGTACCCCCAAACCGCTGCACGGCACGTCGGCGATGATCCCGCCCGCCCAGCCACCCGGCCGTATGACGGGGAAGCGGACATCCGCCAGCGCCAGCGCAGGACAAGCCAGGCCCAGACGGCGGCATTCTCGTGCGATACGTTCCAGCCGTGCGCGGGAAGTGTCCGTACAGAGGGCAAGCCGCCCTCCCCGCTCCGCAAGCGCCAGCCCCTTGCCGCCCTGACCGGCACAGGCGTCCCAGATGGGCAGGCCCTCATCTATCCAGCCCCGCAGGCCGAGTTCTTCAAGGATGGCCTGCGAACCGGCAGCCTGTGCGGAAAGCGCTCCCTCCGCTTCCCACTCCCGCAGGGGACGGCCGTCCAGACGCTCCGGCTGGCTTCCTGGCGCATAGGCGATCCCCCACTCTCCCACACGGCAGACATGCCCGCCAGCGTCCTTGTCAGAGCTGGCTGCGTCAGACTTGCCGGACGGTGCACGGACTTCGGACAGTGCGGCCGCCCGCAGCCCCTTGGCCTGCGCCGCAGCCGCGTTGATGCGCCAGCCATGCCACGGCCGCTCTGCCGACCGCCGGAAGAGCGCTTCCATCCTTTCCGGCGCGCCGCCCGCCTCTTCAGCCAGACAGACGGCAAGCGCTGACGGCAGTCCGTAAAAGCGGGCCGCCTGCGCCAGTTCTTCCGGTTCGTCCGCTCCGGCCTCGCAAGGGCTTTGCCCGTTGCCGAAAAAATCGACAGGTTCCTTGCCGGCATAAAACGGCAGGGACAACGGCGCTGCCCCAAACCGCTGCACATTGCGCAAGGTGGCGTTGACCAGCCCGCCCAGCCGCGTACCGTACATGCCCGACGCCAGACTGACCGCAGTATGCAGCACTGCATGCGCCGGGACCCGTTCCAGAAAAAGCAGGGCATAGACGCCGGCCTGAAGGATGCGCCGCAGCGGCAGCGGCAATTTTTGCGGGGCCGGGATGCACTTGCCCAGGATCCAGCCGAGGCGGCGCTCATACCGCAGCGCGCCATAGGTCAGTTCCGTAGCCAGCGCCCTGTCCCGTGCGGCGCTGTCTCCCGCAGCGGACGGCGAGGCCTTTTTCCCCCGACTCCGCGCAGAAGGCTCCCCGTCCGCCGTGGAAGCGGCAACCTCCTGCAAAGCGGCCTGGACCGTGCAGCCCGCCGCATGGTGGGCGTCCAGCAGACAAAGAGCCCGCACGGCCAAAGCCAGCGGACTCCCTCCCAGACGGCGCAACCTTGCCTTTTCCCCAAACAGGCTGTTCGCCTGTCCGGCAGCAGCATGGCGTATCATAATGGATGCTCCTTATATGTCTCACCGGTGCCTGTAGGGCCTGTCAACACTATTCGCTCTTTGTTTTGGGGGAAGGGAAACCCCTCGCCCTGCTGTCGATGCCTGTAAGGCCTTACGGCCTAACGGGCACGACTACGGCCGCCTTTCGGTCGCGCTCTGCTGTCGATGCCCGTAAGGCTCCTGCGTCGCCTAACGGGCACGGCCCTATGGGGCGCCTTTCGGTCGCCGCCAGCGCGAGCCAGCCTTTTCGCAGCGAAGCAAGAAAAGGCGTTCCCGTCATCCTTCCCCCCAAGCCTCCTATCCCTTCCCCAGCGCGCTTTTACTGGAGGAAGAGTCCGGGAAGCGAGGCGACCCGCCCCAAAGACAAATGAGGCGTGGACAGTTTTCTTGCCTTATCGAATGAAATTACTTGGAAAATTTGTGTTGACAGGCCTTGGAACATCTTCAGTGTGAAACCCTTCGCGTTTCACACCATACGGCCTGTCGCTTCGGGAAAAACGCGGTTTTTCCGCTCGCTTTCGGCTGGGCGGCGCTGTGCTGCCCGCCTCGCGTTTTGCCTTTTCATCGGCAAGGCGCTCTCACGGCAGGCGACGAGGCCGACCCCAGACCATTTCCCTGCCCTCCCCTGCGCCCGGCCTCAGGCCCTGTTCAGACCCCGGCAGGCTGCGGACGCAATTCCTTGAGGATGACGCGCGGCTGCGAGGCCGGCACATCCAGAAAAAGGCGGATAGCCTCTTCCAGCCTGTCCAGCGGGACGAGCGTATCCAGGCAGGGGCCATTGGGCCGTTCATTGAGGATGCCGAACACCGGCAGCGGATAGCTGTCCTGGATGCCGGAGGTCAGATCTCGCTCGCAGGCCACAGCAATGATGCAACGTGGCTTGCGCTGCACCACGATGCGCCGGGCGATGGTGCCGCCCGTGGCGATGGCCAGATGGACGCCGTAGGCGTCGCGCAGGTCCAGCAGCCCGCCCACCGGGCAAAGGCCGCAGCGGCGGCAGAGATCCACCTTGTAGCTGAGGCGATGCGGACAGGCGCTGCGCTGCACGCAGTGCGGCAGCAGGAGCAGGAGCTCCTCAGGCCGAACCCGCTTTCTGTCCGCCAGCACGAGTTCATTGTTGACCTTGATGAAGGAACGGCGCAGCAGCGCCTTGTCCACGCCGACCAGACGGGACAGCACTTCCATGAGCGGAAAGACCAGACGGATCACCATCTGCCGGACAGGGCGTATCCCCGGAAAACAGCGGCCGGTGTGGATATGCACCACCAGCGTCAGGCAGAGCCAGCAGACCCCGATGATGAGCAGGACGCCCAGCCCACGATTGAAAGCCGGCAGCCAGCTGAAGATGTCCCCCAGATCGAGCCAGGGAAGGATGAAGAGAAAGACGATGCACAGGCAGAGCAGCAGACAGGACGCCAGCATCATGCCGATGAAGATCCGCTTGTGCGCCCCGCCGTACTCGTCGGCAGGCAGGGAATGGGGGGATTTGTCAAAAAAGGACATCTTGCCCTCGTGGTGCTGAAAAAAGATGCCGCCGGGCCTTCGCGAGCGCAGACAGGCCGGTCCGCCCGCCTGCATCTGCCCTGTCAGCGCGGCAAATTATCAGGAAATATTGCCAGTTAAGCATATATAGCCCATTTTGGCGCTATACGCCCTTCTCAGGCAAAAAAGGCCTTTTCCTGAACCACAGGTCAAAAACGCAAAAAAAGACGCCCGAATCGTACGCGGTTCGGACGCCAAATTCTCATGCCTCGGGACGGGACGCCGTGCCGCTGATCCCCAACGGCATTTTTTGTAACAAACCGTTACAAAGCGCGAGCGCGTCCATCTCCTTTTTTGCCGGAGGCCGCACGCGACCCAGCCGGTACCAGCCATCGGCGCAGGAGATGGAAAGTCCCGCCTTGTCCCGCCGCAGACTTCCGCAGGGGGGCTGCTCTCCCGCGGCAAAGGCTTCCGGCTGTCCGGGCCAGATCTGCAACAGCAACGGCTCGGGCAGCCCCTCGGCGTGCAGGAGCGTCCGCGCGCCGGGAAAAGGCGTCACGCCGCGGATCTGCGCATGCACTGCCGCCAGCGGACAGCTCCAGTCCACATAGCCGTCCTCCTTGAAGACCTTGGCGGCGTAGCTTGCCTGGGCCTCGTCCTGCGCTTCGGCCTTGGCCGTCCCGGCGCACAGCCCACTGATCACCTCAAGCAGCGCCTCCGCGCCCAGCGCGGCCAGAGCATCATGCAGGCTGCCCGCCGTCTGCTCCGCAAGCGCAATGCGCCGTTGCGCATAAACAGGGCCCGTATCCAGGCCTTTCTCCATGCGCATGATGGAGACGCCGCTCTCCGCCCCCGGCTGCCAGTTCTCCATGATGGCGCGCTGGATGGGCGCGGCCCCCCGGTAGCGCGGCAAAAGCGAGGTATGCACATTGAGCGGCGCAAGGCGCGGTATATCCAGCACGGCCTGCGGCAGGATGAGCCCGTAGGCCGCCACAGCCAGCACATCCGGCGCGAGTTCTGCCAGCTCCGCCACGCTTTCGGCATCCCGGAAATTCTCCGGCTGCCGCACCGGCAGGCCCAGCTCCAGCGCGGCCTCCTTGACCGGACTGGGGCGCAGCTTCTGGCCACGGCCCGCCGGTCTGTCCGGCTGCGTATACACGGCGAGCACCTCGCCGCCGGGCCAAGCCGCCAGCTGCCGCAGCACCACGGCCGCCAGCTCCGGCGTGCCCATGAAGACTATTCGGCAGCTTTTCTCTTGAGACATTTCTTTACCTTGGAATCATACATGCTGCGCCGCAGACGGCTGATATGGTCGATGAACAGCACGCCGTCCAGATGATCGCATTCGTGCTGCACGATGATGGCCGCAAAATCCGTCAGCTCCTCGTCGATCTCGTTCCCATCGAGGTCCTGCGCCTGCAGGCGCACGCGCTCGTAACGCGTCACGTCGGCCCGGTAGTTGAAAGGAACGGAAAGGCAGCCCTCCTGCTTGCTGGTCACCTTTTCCCCTTCCAGGGTAAGACGGGGATTGATGATCACGCGCGGGCGGCGTTCCTCCTCCTGCGCGCCGTCATCCATGACCAGCATACGGATATTGCGCCCCACCTGCGGCGCGGCCAGCCCCACGCCGGGAGCGGCGTACATGGTTTCCAGCATATCGGCGGCAAGCTGCCGGATTTCCGGCGTTACTTCCTGGACCGGCTCACATTTCAGCTTGAGACGGGGATCAGGGTACGAAACTATTTCAAGGATCATGGCGACTCGCTGTCAAAGGTTGGCTGTCCGGATCAGTGCAAAGGACTTCGCGTCCGCCAGACCTGGCCGCATCCCGCCCGCAGGGCGGCAAAAAACATCGGCCAAAGCTGTACGGCAAGCCACAAAAACCGATTTTTCCGCTACCGCCGCTTTACGGAAGCAGACACTCGCGGCGGGCAGGTTTCTGTGGCCTAAATCCGAACTGAACAAAGGCAAAATACGTCACTCCAGCATACAAAATGGCGGCAAGGCCCGCAAGTATGGGCCATGAGGCCGCCGCACCGCACGAGGACGGCCCGTCAGGCCGGTTGCCGCCGCAGGCCGGCGGCCACGACCGCCCCCAAGATGAGCGCGCCGCCCGCCAGCGTCCGCAGGCCCGGCGCTTCATCCAGCAGCACCCAGCTCACCAGGATGGCGTACAACGGCTCAAGCGCAATGACGATGGCAGCCAGTCGGGCCGGGATGGCCCGTAAACTGTTGACGAACAAGGTATACGCAAGACCGCTGCACAGCAGCCCAAGGCAGGCCAGCCACAGCCAGTCCATCCCGCTGACCGACGGCAGTTCCTGCGCCACCAACGGCAGGGTCAGCGGCGCGATGAAGGCATACTGCCACCAGCAGGCTTGTTCTCCGCTCATGGAACCCACGTTGCGGCGATTGCTGACCGCATTGAGCGCATAGATCGCGCCGGAAACTATCCCCCACAGCAGCCCCTCCGTGCCCCCGTCGCCGAAATCATAGCTGGGCGCCACCAGCACAAGTCCGCACGTCACGGCCAGCATCAGCCACTTTTCCGTCCGCGTGATGCGCTCATGGAAAAAAAGATGTTCAAAAACGGCTACAAAGGCCGGAAAACAGGCAAAACCCAGCGTCCCTACCGCCACACCGCCCGTCTTGATGCCCAGAAAGAACGTGAACCAGTGCAGCGCCAGCAGCACAGCTGAAACAGCCAGCCCGGCAGCCTGACGCCTGCCCACGCCCCGCCACGGCCTGATCCCCCGGCAGAGGAACAGCAACCAGAGCATCCCCAGCGCAAAGACCGTACGCCCAAACACGATCATTTCCGCACTGCACGCGGTCAGCCTTCCAAACACGCCGGAAACGCCGAAAAGCAACGTCGCCAGATGCATGGAGACAAGCGCCGCCCCCCGTGATGTCATGGCCCGGCACCCCTTATTTTTTTTGTTGAGACGGTGTTTTTTGCGAGGGGGAGAGGGAAACCGTTTTGGAAAACGGTTCTCCCTCTCCCCCTCGCGCTCCCCCTCACCCTTCCCAAAACTTTTGCTCTGGTCACTCTACGATACCGTGACCCGACAAAACAGCCCTAGAGCCCGTTAACACTTTTCACTGCTTGTTTGGGGGGAAGGGGACCCCCTCCGCCAGCGCGAGAGGGGTTCCCCTTCCCCCCAAGCCCCCCATCCCTTCCCCAGCGCGCTTTTAT
>DWYJ01000039.1 GCA_019118745.1 Candidatus Desulfovibrio gallistercoris
GAAGGGGAACCCCTCCCGCGCAGGCGGAGGGGTTCCCCTTCCCCCCAGAAAACGGACAGCGGAGCGCCCCATTTTCTGGCGTTCAGGAGACATTCATGCTTATCTATCTGACCGGGCCGCGCGCCTGCGGCAAGACGAGCCTTGGCCGGGCGCTGGCGACGGCCCTAGACCTGCCCTTCGTGGATACGGATCACTACTTGCGGGAGCGCAGCGGTGAAGAGGTCGCCGCCATCGTGGCCCGTGAAGGCTGGGAAGGCTTCCGCCGCCGGGAAAGCGCCGTCCTGCGCGAGGTGGCCGCCGGGCTGGAAGACGGCTCCGCTGCGGCGGGAGCCGCTGCTCAGGAAGCGGGGCCGGTGTGGCGCGGCGTGGTGGCCACGGGCGGCGGCATGGTGCTGGCCGAAGAGAACCGCCGCTTCATGCGCGAGACGGGCCGCGTCCTCTTTTTGGACGTGCCGGTGGCGGAGCTGGTGCGGCGGTTGAGCCGCAACCCGCTGGAGGCGCAACGCCCCTCGCTGACGGGCAAGAGCCTGACCGAAGAAGTGGCCGAGGTGCTGGCGCAGCGTCTCCCGCTGTATGAAGAGGCCCACCACCGCCTGGATGCCGCCCGACCGCTCCGGGATGTCTGCGCGCAGGCTCTGGCCCTGCTCGCTCAGGCTGTCGCATGAGGGACGCGCCGTCCATCTCGGTCCTTGTCCCGGTCTGGAACGGGGTCGCCGATGGCGGCGGCCGTTTGCGGGCGGCCTTTGAAAGCCTTTTTGCCCAATGCGGCACGGCGCAGGCCCCGCTGCCCTCGCTGGAGATCATTGCCGTGGACGACGGTTCCGACGACGGCACGCCCGCCGTGCTGGATGAGCTGGCCCGCGCGGACGGCCGCCTGCGGATCGTCCGGGTGCCGCACGGCGGCATCGCCCGGGCGCTCAATGCCGGTCTGGACGCGGCGCGGGGCGAGTTCATCGCCCGCATGGACGCCGACGACGTGGCCCATCCGCAGCGTCTGGCCCGGCAGGCGGCGCATCTGCGGCAACAGCCGGAGCTGGACGTCAGCGCCAGCCGTGTGCGTTTCGGCGGCGATGCGCGCACGGCGTACGGCTTTGCCCATTATGTGGACTGGCAGAACAGCCTGTGCAGCCATGAAGAGATGGCCCGCAACCGCTTTCGGGACACGCCGGTCTGCCACCCTTCGGCCATGTTCCGCCGTTCGGCCGTCGCCCGCTTCGGCGGTTATGCCGACGGCGACTTTGCCGAGGACTGGGAGCTGTGGCTGCGCTGGTTCCACGCCGGGGCCCGCATGGAAAAACTGCTGGAGGAGCTGCTCGTCTGGAACGATCCCCCCGGCAGACTGACCCGCACGGACGCCCGTTACGCCGATGCCGCCAATGATGCGCTGCGCGCCCGCTGGCTGGCCCGCCATCTGCGCCGTCAGGGGCTGGAACGGGTCTGGGTGCTGGGCGCGGGCCGGGTGGCGCGCCGCCGCCTTGCGCCGCTCTGGGACGAGGGCATCGAACCGGCGGCTTTCATCGACATCGATCCGCACAAGATCGGCCGGCAGGTGCCCCTGCGCGCGGGCGATGCCCGCCGCGTGCCTGTCCTCTCCCGTCAGGCGCTGCCGCCGCCGGGGACGGGCCTGTTGCTCAATGCGCTGACGGCCCACGGGGCGGCCGAGGAGGCCGCCGCCTGGCTGAAAGGCGCGGGATATGCGCCGGAAGACTGGCTGCTGGTCTGAACAGACGCTTTTTTTGCCGCAACGACGCGAAACAGCGGTCATTCCGGTCTGACGGCCTGCCGGCCGGGCGCAAAGGCTTTGACAGAAGCCCCTCCATGCCGTACTGTAGACGGGCCGATAATCCGTCCCTTCGGGGATATTCCCCGGCAATCATCCACGAGGAGAAGCCCAATGCTGGATCTCAATATCACTCTGCTCTTCCAGTTGGCGAACTTTCTGATCGCCCTCTTCGTCCTGAATATCCTGCTCATCCGCCCCATACGGCGCATCATCCGGCAGCGCAAGGACGTCATGGACGGCATGCGCGGCGAAGCCGAATCCTTTGAGGATGAAGCCGCCAAACGGCTGGACAACTACGAGGCGGCCCTTGTGCAGGCGCGGCGCGACGCCGCCCGCCTCTGTGACGAAGGCCGCAGCGCGGGCGCCGCGGAACAGCAGGTCATCGTGGGCGATGCCCAGAAAAAGGCCCAGGAGATCCTGGCCCAGACCCGTCGGGAACTGGAAGCCGAAGCCCAGCAGACCCTTGCCGCCCTGCGCGGTCAGGTGGCCAGCCTCTCCGCCATGACGGCGGAAAAGGTGCTGCGGGGCTAGAGCGCTTTGCCCGTGAGAAGGGCAGGACGCATGGTTTGGAGCGCGAAGCGCCGCAAACTGAAAATGCTCCAGGATACGCAACCGGCAACGGCAAGGGGGTAATCACCTTGAAAATGTGGAAACATACAGGCCGCAGGGTCGCGCGGCAGACGGTGCTCGTCACGGCGCTTACCCTGCTCATGACCGCCGCAGCTCTGGCGGCGGAAGAACACGCCGCGCCCCGCTGGGGAGATTTCGGCTGGCGTGTCCTTAACTTCGTCCTGTTTGCGGGCATCCTCTGGTATTTCGTGGGCGGTCTGGCCCGCAAATACTTCAGCGGCCGCCGCCGGCAGATACAGGAAGGGCTCGACGATCTGGAACAGCGCCGCAGCGACGCCAAGAAGCGTCTGGCCGAGGTGGAACAGCGCATCGCCCACCTGGAAGCCGAACGCAAGGCCATCCTTGATGAAAGCGCCGCCCAGGCCGAACGCCTGAAGGCCGGCATCCTGGACGAGGCCCGCCGTCAGGCCGACCAGATCCTCGAACAGGCTCGCCGTACGGCGGAGAACGAAGGCCGCACCATCCTTGCGGAAGTGCGTGCCGCCGTAGCCGACGAGATCGTGGACGCCGCCCAGAAGGCTCTGGTGGAGAAGCTGGATGCCCAGGGGCATGAGGCGCTCATTGCCAAATCGCTCAACAAGGTGGTGCTGCAATGACAGACTCCATGATCGCACGCCGGTACGCGGCCGCGCTCTTTGCCCTTGGCCGCGAGCAGGGCGAGGAGGCGCTCGGCCGTTACAATACGGATCTGCAGGCCCTGTGCGAGCAGGTGCAGGCGGTCCCGGCCCTTGCGGCGGTGCTGAAAAGCCCGATCATCGCCACGGCGGAAAAGAAGGCCATCCTCTCCGCCGTGCTGAAAAAAATGAAGATCGACCAGACGGTCCGCAACTTCTGTCTATTGCTGGCCGACAAGGAACGCCTGGCATGCCTGGGCGATATTGTGCGCTGCTACGGCACGCTGCTGGACGAGGCGAGGGGAATTCTCCGCGGCAGGCTCACCACCGCCGTGGAACTTACCGAAGAAAAGCAGGTCGCTCTCAAGGCCGAGCTGGAACAGAAAGCCGGGACATCCATCGAACTGGGCTTTGACGTGGATCCCGACATTCTCGGCGGCATCGTCCTCAAGGTGGGCGACAAGGTGCTGGACGCCAGTCTGCGCGCTCAACTGGCAATCCTTCGGGAGACATTCAAGAGGGGTGAATAGCAGATGCAGATCAAAGCCGAAGAAATCAGCAAGATCATCGAAAGTCAGATCAAAAACTACGAGCAGCGCGTAGAAATGAGCGAGACCGGCACCGTGCTCTACGTCGGTGACGGCATCGCCCGTGTCTATGGCGTGCAGAACGCCATGTCCATGGAGCTGCTGGAGTTCCCCGGCGGCGTCATGGGCATGGTGCTCAACCTGGAAGAGGACAACGTGGGTGTGGCTCTTCTCGGTTCGGACGTGGGCATCAAGGAAGGCGACCCGGTCAAGCGCACCGGCAAGATCTTCTCCGTGCCCGTGGGGGACAAGGTCATGGGCCGCGTGCTCGACCCGCTGGGTCAGCCGCTGGACGGCCTGGGCCCGATCGAGGCCACGGAAGTCCGCCCTGTGGAAATCAAGGCCCCCGGCATCATCGCCCGCAAGAGTGTGCATGAGCCCATGCCCACCGGCCTGAAAGCCATCGACGCCATGACGCCCATCGGCCGCGGTCAGCGCGAGCTGATCATCGGCGACCGTCAGACCGGCAAGACCGCCGTGTGCATCGATGCCATCCTCGCCCAGAAGGATACGGACATCCATTGCTTCTACGTGGCCATCGGACAGAAGAAGTCCTCCGTGGCCCTGGTGGCCGACACCCTGCGCCGTCACGGCGCCATGGAGTACACCACCATCATCTCCGCCACGGCATCCGATCCCGCGCCGCTCCAGTACATCGCGGCCTACACCGGCTGCACCATGGCCGAGCACTACCGCGACAACGGCAAGCATGCCCTCATCATCTACGACGACCTGTCCAAACAGGCCGTGGCCTATCGCCAGATGTCCCTGCTGCTCCGCCGTCCTCCGGGACGTGAAGCCTTCCCCGGCGACGTCTTCTACCTGCACTCCCGCCTGCTGGAACGTGCGGCCAAGGTCAACGACGAACTCGGCGCCGGCTCCCTGACCGCCCTGCCCATCATCGAGACCCAGGCGGGCGACGTGTCGGCCTACATCCCGACCAACGTGATCTCCATCACCGACGGTCAGGTGTATCTGGAGCCCAACCTGTTCAACGCCGGCGTGCGTCCGGCCATCAACGTGGGCCTTTCCGTGTCCCGCGTGGGTGGCGCGGCCCAGATCAAGGCCATGAAGCAGGTGGCCGGCACCATGCGCCTCGACCTTGCCCAGTACCGCGAACTGGCGGCCTTCGCCCAGTTCGGTTCCGACCTGGACAAGGCGACCAAGGCCAAACTGGACCGCGGCGCGCGGCTGGTGGAACTGCTCAAGCAGCCCCAGTATCAGCCCATGCCCGCCCATGAGCAGGTGGCCTCCATCTACGCCGCCACGCGCGGCCACATGGACGATGTGCCCGTGGAACGTATCCGGGAATTCGAAAGCAAGATGCTGGCCTTCATGCGCGATTCCAAAAAGGACGCCCTGGAAGCCATCAAGGAAAAGAAGGTCATTGACGAAGCCGTGGAAAAGAGCCTGACCGAGGCCATCGCTGCGTTCAAGAAGACGTGGCAGGCGTAACGCCGGGAGGAAACCATGCCTTCACTCAAAGACGTCAAAATGAAGATCGTGGGGGTCGGCAAGACCAAGCAGATCACCAAGGCCATGAACATGGTGGCCTCGGCGAAGCTGCGCGGCGCGCAGGCCCGCATCGAGCGCTTCCGTCCCTATGCGGGCAAGTACCGTCAGGTGCTGGCGGAACTGGCGCGCAAGGTGGAAGACGGCGCACATCCTCTGCTCGCCGAGCATCAGGAGAAAAAGCGCTGCGCCATCGTCCTCGTGACTTCGGATCGCGGCCTGTGCGGCGGCTTCAACGCCAATATCGTCAATGCCGCTCTCAAGCTGGCCGCCGAAAAGCGGTCTGAGGGCATGGACGTGCAGTTCGCCTGCGTGGGCCGCAAGGGACGCGACGCCATCCGCAGCGCCGGGCAGGAGATCACCCTCTCCTACGGCGACCGCATGGGCAGCGTGGACTTTGCCCTTGCCAGCTCCGTGGCGCTGGAGATGATCCACGGCTACGAGACGCTGGCGCTGGATGAGGTATGGATGGTCTATGGGGAATTCGTCTCCATGGGGCATCAGCCTCCCCGCAGCCTGCGCCTTCTGCCGCTGAGCGCGCCGGAAGCCGGGGAAGACGAGGAAGCAGCACAGGGCGCGCATTGCGAATACCTGTACGAACCCAGCGAGGAAAAGCTGCTCGCCGAACTTCTGCCCAGCTACGTCAAGGTGCAGGTCTATCGCGGCCTGCTGGATACGGCAGCCAGCGAACATGCGGCCCGTATGGCCGCTATGGACAATGCCACCCGTAACTGCAACGAGATGATCAATACGCTGACCCTGCTGTACAACAAGACGCGGCAGGCCTCCATCACCAGCGAACTCATCGACATCGTCGGCGGCGCCGAGGCGCTCAACGGGTAACAGGAGCAAGCACATGAAGAAAAACATCGGTAAAATCGTCCAGGTCATCGGTGCCGTCGTGGACGTGGAGTTCAGCGACGGACACCTGCCGGACATCCTCACCGCGCTTGAGATCAAAAACCCCAACAACAGCGACGCCCCTGACCTGATCTGCGAAGTGGCGCAGCACCTTGGGGACGGCGTCGTGCGCACCATCGCCATGGACGCCACGGAAGGTCTCGTGCGCGGCATGGAGGTGCTGGATACCGGCAAGCCCATCATGGTCCCGGTGGGCAAGGCTTCCGTGGGCCGCATCCTCAACGTCATCGGTCGCCCGGTGGACGAAATGGGCCCGATCAATGCGGAAAAATACTACCCCATCCACCGTCCCGCCCCCAGCTTCACCGAGCAGAACACCAAGGTGGAACTGCTGGAGACCGGCATCAAGGTGGTGGATCTGCTCGTGCCCTTCCCCAAGGGCGGCAAGATGGGCCTCTTCGGCGGCGCCGGCGTGGGCAAGACCGTTATCCTGATGGAGATGATCAACAACATCGCCAAGCAGCACGGCGGCTCCTCCGTCTTCGCCGGGGTCGGCGAGCGCACCCGTGAAGGGAACGACCTCTACCACGAACTGAAGGACGCGGGCGTGCTGGAACGCGCCACGCTTGTCTACGGCCAGATGAACGAGCCGCCGGGAGCCCGTGCGCGCGTGGCCCTTACCGCGCTTGCCTGCGCCGAGTACTTCCGCGATGAAGAAAATCAGGACGTGCTCCTCTTCATCGACAACATCTTCCGCTTCACGCAGGCCGGTTCGGAAGTGTCCGCTCTGCTGGGCCGCATGCCGTCCGCCGTGGGCTATCAGCCCACCCTCGGTACGGACCTGGGCGCTCTGCAGGAACGCATCACCTCCACCAACAAGGGCTCCATCACGTCCGTGCAGGCCGTTTACGTGCCCGCCGACGACCTGACCGACCCGGCCCCGGCCACGACCTTCTCGCATCTGGACGGCACGCTCGTGCTCTCGCGCCAGATCGCGGAACTGGGCATCTACCCCGCCGTGGACCCGCTGGACTCCACCTCCCGCATCCTTGACCCCAACGTGGTGGGCGAGGAACACTATCAGGTGGCCCGGCAGGTGCAGATGGTGCTCCAGAAGTACAAGGAACTTCAGGACATCATCGCCATCCTCGGCATGGATGAACTCTCGGACGAGGACAAGCTCACCGTGGCGCGCGCCCGCCGCATCCAGCGCTTCCTCTCCCAGCCCTTCCATGTGGCCGAGACCTTCACCGGCACGCCCGGCCAGTATGTGAAACTTGAAGACACCATCAAGGGCTTCAAGGGCATCCTGGAAGGCAAGTACGACCATCTGGCGGAAAGCGACTTCTACATGCTGGGCGGCATCGATCAGGCCGTCGCCAAGTACGAAGCCCGCATCAGCCAGGAAAAGTAAGGCATAGCGGAGGATACGCATGAGCACGCTGCAACTGGAGATCGTCACCCCGGACAAGACCGTGGTCAGCACGGAGACGGATATGGTCGTCTGCCCCGGCGTCATGGGTGAATTCGGCGTGCTGCCGCATCACGTCTCTCTGCTTTCGGCCCTGAAAATCGGCCCTCTTCGCTACAGCGACAACGGCAGGGATCAGTACATCTTCATTTCCGGCGGCTTTGCCGACGTGAACGAGAACGTGCTGACCGTGCTGGCCGAGTCGGCGGAACGAGCCGAGGACATTGACGTGGCGCGCGCTGAAGCCGCCAAACGACGCGCCGAGGAACGCCTGAGCCGGCGCAGCGAGGATCTGGACGTCAAGCGGGCGGAAGCCGCCCTGCAACGTGCCGTGACCCGCCTGGATCTGGCTCGCCGCTAGCCTTCCGCGGCAAGAACGCATACAGGGCCGGAAGAGAGATCTTCCGGCCCTGTTTTATTGTGAAAATGCTCTACTGCTTTGGGGGGAGCCCCCTCACCCTGCGCGCTTTTATCAGGGGAAAACGCAGGGGCGCTGTGCGCACCGCCCTCGAGGCAGGCGGAGCATGCACTGTTAATTTGCCGTATATGTTGAAATGATTAACAAATTTACATCAACAGGCCCTAGTCGTCATCATCCTCATCATCTTCATCGTCGTCATAATCTATCGCATCATCCCATCTGTCCGGCGGGAGGAAACCCGGCTGGAATTCCGCGTAATCGACGCCGGGCAAAGGTTCCTTGCTCAGTTCGATGGAACGGGCGGTAGCGCACCAGGCGCCCACATGTTCAAAACCATCGGCCCCGGCCGGGTAGTCCCCTTCCACATCGCCGCGGTTGCCGATGACCAGCAGGAGCGGCAGCGGCATGGCGGCCTTGCCGCCGTCGTGCGGGCAGTGTTCCAGGTCGATGAAGACCTTGAGCGCATGATTGTAGATATAGCGCAGGCCCTTATCAGACGAATTGCGTTTGTCCACATCGCGCCAGGTGTAATTTTCCGTTGCGAAGCCGCACAAATCCTTGAATCCGTTCTGCGCCATGTCAGCGCACAAATCCTCGTTGCCCGGCAGTTCCCAGCCCGACCGGGCATCCGTCGCGACGGCGTAGACCCGGTCGCCCTTCCAGTCTCCGGCAAGCAGATTTTGCAGATCCCAAAAGATCTCGCAGCCCCCGCCTCGGGGACGGCCAGATCGCGCATGCTGAGCATGTAGTAGCCGAAGTATTCGCGCTTATCCACGTTGACCAGCTCATAATAGCGCCCGACCCCCATTTCCGTGAAGTTCGGCCGGAACTCCTCGTAATCCACGTCTTCCAACGGCTCCTTGCGGATCTCGATGGAACGCACGCTATCGATCCACCATGCTTCGGCCTCCTCCATCTCCTCCGCGGCGTCCTCATCTTCCACATCAAAATCAAAGTCGCTGCCGCCCGGGGCGATCAGCAGCGGCAGAGGCGCAATGTCGTCCAGATTGACGGGGCAATGCGCCAGATCAAGGAAGACTTCCAGCTCATGGTTGTAGATATAGCGCAGGCCGTGATCCTCGGTATCCACTTCATCCGGTTGCAGCTTCCTGCACTCGTGGCAGGCAAATCCGTACAGGCTCTTGATGCCCAGCTCCTTCCGGGCCGCGGCCAGTTCGCCGCTGTAGCTGTCGTCATCGTCGGGCAGATGACTCGCGACGACATAGACCCTGTCCCCCTTCCAGGGCCCGGCCAGCAGATTATGCAGGGCCCGCACCAGCGGATCATGGTGATAGCACCATTCCGCCATTTTTGCGCCACCGCCGAAGTCGTGGGGAGAGAGCGACTCCTTCTTGTCCAGATTGACGATCATATTATAGCTTCCCATGTGTTCCTCCTGTCATATGTACTTGTGGCCACGGAATGCCGGTGGGCCTTCACTCCGTTACGATGATGGGGCCGGACCAGGCATCCCGCTCCTTCCGTTCCAGAAAATTCGGCCGGAATTCCGGGTAATCGACGCCCGGCAACGGCTCCTTGCTCACCTCGATGGAACGGACGCTGGCGCACCACTTCCCCATATGCTCGAAGCCGTCATCCTCCGGCGCGAGGTCCAGCGCGGCATCCCCCACATTGCCGATGGTCAGCAAAAGCGGCAAGGGGGCGATGCAGGCCCTATCCTCCTCCGACACGGGACAATGCTTCAGATCGACATACTCCTTGAGGGCATGGTTATAAAGGTAGCGTATGCCGTGATCCTCCGTATCCACGACCGCACCAAGCCCCGTGAAATGTTTTTCCGCGTAGAGGAAGAGCCCCTTTTCCTCGCTTTTGGCCAGCTCGGCGCAAAGCTCGTCGTTTCCGGGAAATTCCCAGCCTTTCAGCGCGTCGTTGGCGACGACGTACACGCGGTCGCCCTTCCAGTCTCCGGCAAGGAGGTTATGCAGGATGTGCACCATTTCGCACCGGCAGCAGGCCCAGCTCAGCAGCTGGAGATCATAGGCGCCGAACAGCAGACGCTTGTCCACATTGACGATATAATAATGGCGTCCCGTCGGCACCTCCGTGAACCCGGGCCGGAATTCCGCGTAATCGACGTTCTTGAGCGGCGTTCTGCTTACCTCGATGGAACGGACGGTATCACACCACGTCCCCACATGATCAACGCACTCTTCCGGCAGAAAATCAAAATTGCCGCCGGCCGGGGCGTCATGCCCCATGACGATGAGCAGCGGCAGCGGCGCGATCCAGTCCGTATATCGCGGGCAGTGCTCCAGATCGATGAACACCTTGAGGGCATGATTGTAGATATAACGGATGTCATGATCCTCGATATCCGTATCCTCCGGCCCCAGCGGCGTGTAGTGCTCGCTCGCATACGCGTACAGACTTTTGGCGCCGGTCCCCCGCAGGGCCTCGGACAACGCCGCCTTGTAGCGGGAGTCATAACTTGCCAGCGCATAGTCCGAGACGGCGTAGACCCTGTCTCCCTTCCAGCGGTTTTCCAGCAGGTTGTGCAGCGCCAGGATCACGCGGTTCCCCTGATAGCACCATTCCGCCATTTTCGCGCCGTGATCAAAGTCATGCGGCGAAAGCAGCTCCTTCTTGTCCACATTGACGATCAGGTAATAGACGCCCATAGCTTCCTCCCTCCATGTCGAGTCTTTCACGCCAGCCCCTTCCGTATTGCGGAGGGGCGGCAAACCTCGCACACTTTCCACCGCAACCGGCGCACGTCTGGATACTGCCTGTAACGTCGGCTTATCCGGCAGGTAACAAAGGACGTCCGACGATGGATAAAAAAAATGCCCCGTAAGGGGCAAAGGAAAAACGGAGACTTATTCGTCCCCCACCTTGAGCGCGGCGAGGAAGGCCTCCTGCGGCAGCTCCACATTGCCCATGCGCTTCATGCGCTTCTTGCCTTCCTTCTGCTTTTCCAGCAGCTTGCGCTTGCGGGTGATGTCGCCGCCGTAGCACTTGGCGGTCACGTCCTTACGGAAGGCGGAGACCGTCTCGCGGGCGATGATCTTCTGGCCGATGGCCGCCTGGATGGCCACCTGGAAGAGCTGGCGCGGGATGGTGCGCTTGAGCTTGAGGGCCAGCGCCCGCCCGTAGGGGTAGGCGCGCTCACGGTGCACGATGACGGCCAGCGCGTCCACCGGTTCGCCGTTGAGCATGATGTCCAGCTTGACGAGATCCGAGGCCCGGTAGTCGATGGGCTGATAATCCATGCTGGCGTAACCGCGCGTGGCGGACTTGAGCCGGTCGAAAAAGTCGTAGACGATCTCCGCAAAGGGCAGCTCGTAGGTCACCACCACGCGGTTGGCGGCCAGATAGTGCAGATTTTTCTGCGTGCCGCGCTTTTCCTCGCAGAGCTTCATGACGTTGCCCACATATTCGTTGGGCACGTGGATGTCCATGTTCACATAGGGCTCATAGAGGGTGCGGATCTTGGTGGGGTCGGGCAGATGGCTGGGGTTGTCGATCTCCAGCGTTTTGCCGTCGTTGGTCTCCACCTTGTAGATGACCGAGGGAGCGGTGGCGATGAGGTCCACCTCGAACTCGCGTTCCAGTCGCTCCTGGATGATCTCCATATGCAGCAGACCGAGGAAGCCGCAGCGGAAGCCGAAGCCCAGCGCCTGCGAGGTCTCCGGTTCGAAGCTGAAGGCCGCGTCGTTGAGCTGGAGTTTCTCCAGCGCGGCCTTGAGGTTTTCGTAATCGTCGGAATCCGAAGGATAGAGGCCGCAGAAGACCATAGGCTTCACTTCCTTGAAGCCCGGCACAGGCTCGTCCGCCGGATTGGCGGCCAGGGTGATGGTGTCGCCCACGCGCGCATCCCCCAGCTCCTTGATGGAACCGCAAAGGAAGCCCACTTCACCGGCGTGCAGCTCCGGCACGTCGGTGGATTCCGGCTGGAAGACGCCCAGGCGCAGCACGTCGTACTCCTTGCCCGTGCTCATGAGGCGGATGCGGTCGCCCAGCTTCACCGAACCGTCCACGATGCGGAAGAGCACCACCACGCCCTGATAGCTGTCGTACCACGAGTCGAAGATCAGCGCCTTGAGCGGCCCGTCCTCCTTGCCCTGCGGCGCGGGCAGACGGTGCACGATGGCTTCCAGCACGTCCGGCACGCCCATGCCGGTCTTGGCGGAGACGGGCAGGGCATCGGAGCAGTCCAGCCCGATGGCTTCCTCTATCTCGCCCTTGACCCGGTCCACCTCGGCGCTGGGCAGGTCGATCTTGTTGAGCACCGGCACGATCTCGTGGTCATGGTCCAGCGCCAGATAGACGTTGGCCAGGGTCTGCGCCTCCACGCCCTGGGTGGCGTCCACCACCAGCAACGCGCCCTCACAGGCGGCCAGCGAGCGCGAGACCTCGTAATTGAAGTCCACATGGCCGGGGGTGTCGATGAGGTTGAGCTCGTACTCCTGCCCGTCCGCCGCCACATAGGGGATGCGCACGGTCTGCGCCTTGATAGTGATGCCGCGCTCCCGTTCCAGATCCATCTTGTCCAGATACTGCTGGCGCGCTTCCCGCTGGCTGACCACCTTGGTCAACTCGAGGATGCGGTCGGCAAGGGTGGACTTGCCGTGGTCGATATGGGCGATGATGCAGAAGTTACGGATAAATTCCTGCTTGGGCATGGTCGTCGAACTCGCTGAGGGTTAAAGCCATGACAGGGTGAGGCCCCGATGTCGCAAAGTCTTTTTTTATATCCCGAACAGCGGCAAAAGTCCATATTGCCCGCCCGGAGGCAGGCTGGACGCGGACAGGTGGCCATTCATGCGCATCCCCTGTTGACAGCTCCCCGTATTGCTGCTCTGGTAGACCAAACAACATCTTTCGTTACGTTGCAGGCAGGTTATCCCACATGAGCATCCCCAAATACAACGAGCTGTACAGGCCGCTACTGGAATATATCAGGGACGGGCAAGCCCGAACGACGGCAGAGCTCGAAGAGGCGCTGGCCAGACAGTTTTCGCTCACAGACGCAGACCGGCAGGAACGCCTGTCCAGCGGTTCGCTGACGTTCTGCAACAGGATCGCCTGGGCGCGAACCTATCTCAAGAAAGCAGGCCTTGTGACATCCCCCAAACGCGGGACAGTGCAGATCACCCCAGAAGGCAAAAACGCTGTGGATAAGCCCGGCCTGCGTATCGACAACGATTTTCTGGCCACTTTCCCCTCCTTCGCGGAATTCCAGAAAGGCGGACAAACCGCCACCACTGCGGAAAACCGCCCCTCCTCCCTCGCTGAGGATGAAGACAGCCCGCAGGACAGCCTCGACAGAGCCTATACCCGTATACGGCAGACGCTCGCCGAGGACGTGCTGACGGAGATCATGCGGCAGACTCCCGCGTTCTTCGAGCAGCTTGTGGTGCGCCTGCTCGAGGTCATGGGCTACGGCGGCTCTCTGGAAAACGCGGGGATCGTCACCCGCGCATCAGGCGATGAAGGCATCGACGGCATCGTCAAGCAGGACAAGCTCGGCTTTGACCAGATCTTTATTCAGGCCAAGCGCTGGGATCCCACAGCTTGCGTAGGGCGGCCGGACATCCAGAAATTTGTGGGAGCCCTTGCCGGTCAGGGGGCCACACGCGGCCTCTTTGTGACTACCGCCAAATTTTCCGAAGAGGCATACACCTATGCCCGCAAGCAGCACACCACAAAGATCGTGCTTGTGGACGGGCAGAAGCTGGCGGAACTCATGATCGATCACAATTTGGGGGTGACGCCCATAGCCCGCTATGAGGTCAAGCGCATCGATTCCGATTTCTTTACGGAATCAGAATAGCGTATGCCGCAACCGGCATGTCGGAAAAGCCCCATCAACGAACAGGCTGTCTAATACAAAAACACAAACATGCCGATAAGATAGGCAATCGTTTCATCAGGAAGACATGACAAGGCGTTTTGTTCCCGCCAAACGGCGGGAAGGGAGGGGAATATGGGGATCGAAGGCATCATGGTGCGCAGCTTCGCTCAGTTCGGCGTCGTCCAGACCGATTACGACATGACGCGGCTGCTGACGGAAAATGCACTGCTCCGGCAACCGGGCGGCATACAGGAGGCCGCCCCGATCTCGCCGGACATCCTTACCCCCGAAGGCCGGGAGAGCTACGCGCAGATAGCCCTGCTGGTCCGGCAGGCGGCACGCCGTCTGCGGGAAGAACAGGAGCGGATGCACCGCCAGGAAGCCGCGGAACAGGCCCGCGCAGAGCGGAAAGAAGAGCGGCGGCAGGAAGAGCGACAAGAGCAGTGGCGGGAACGATGGGCAGACGCCCGCATGCCGCAGGAAGCGACCCCCGCCATGACGCGGAGCGATGCGGCGCAGGAGGCCGCCGGTCAGGCGGACACGCCGTCGGGCCAGGATGGCGGCACGAGCGATGGACGGACGCCGGATACGGAGGACGTCTTGCCCCTGCCGGCCGAACGTGCGCACGGCGACCGTCAGTCCCGGTCCGCCAGCCGGACGGAGCAAATCACAGGCCGGACAGCGGAACAGGCGGGACAGACGCGGACTGTGCGACAAACCGCGGGACACGCCGCAGGGCAGGCCACCGGACAGGCAAGCGACCTGATGGCGGCGCAAACGGACGCCGCCGCTGCCGGGCGCACGGGTTCGCCCACCCTGCTCCACCTGACTGTCTGACGCGGCCGGCCGTGCCGTCTGCCGCCGTCCCCTTGCGGGAACGGATGCCCCCCTTTGCCGCTGCGGGAAAGGGGCACAGGCTTTCGTGCGTCCCGCGTTCTTGAGAGTATTTCCCGTTGGAAACGCTTTGCGTCCCACGCCATACGGCCTGCCCTTTCACGAAAAAACGCAGTCTTCCCGCCTGGCTTGAGCCGGGCGGTGCTGTGCTGCCGCCTCGCCTTTTGCCTTTTTTCAAAGGCAAAAGGCTCTATCCCGCCGGTCCGACTGCGCAAACAGGGGGAACGCCCCTGACGAGACGTCCCCCCTGCTCTTCCATGTCTTTTGACGGCTCCCGCGTTACCGGGCGCATCTTCTTCGGAGGCGGGCCTCCGAAGGCGTCATCGGTCGGCGCTAGAGCATTTTCCGTTTGAAACGCTTCGCGTTCCAAACCATACGGCCTGGCGTTTCGCGGAAAAAACGCGGTTTTTCCGCTTGGTTTGAGCCGGGCGGCGCTGTGCCGCAGCCTCGCATTTTGCCTTTTTCAAAGACAAAATGCTCTAGAGGGCCGCGCCGATGATCTCCCCGAACTCGCGGCAGCCCACCACGCGGGAACCGCTGACCTGATCGGCAAGATCCACGGTGACGGCGCGTCCGGCAATGGCCTTGCTCATGGCCGAGCGGATGCGCTCCGCCGCCGCCGCATAGCCCATGTGCTCCAGCATGAGCGCCCCGCAGAGGATGACGCTGCCGGGATTGGCCTTGTCCTGCCCGGCGATGGTGGGCGCGGTGCCGTGAGTGGCCTCGAAAAAGGCCAGGGAATCGGACATGTTCACGCCCGGCGCAAGGCCCAGCCCGCCCACCTGCGCGGCCAGCGCGTCGGAGAGATAGTCCCCGTTGAGGTTGGGCGTGGCGATGACGTGATACTGTTCGGGATGGAGGAGCGCCTCCTGGAACATGGCGTCGGCGATGCGGTCCTTGACCACCAGGCGGCCGGGCACGGCTTCCTTTTCCGTGCAGATCAGCTCGCCGAATTCGCGCGCCGCCACATCATAGCCCCATTGGCGGAAGCCGCCCTCGGTGAACTTCATGATGTTGCCCTTGTGCACCAGCGTCAGGGAGGGCTGACCGGTGTCCAGCGCATAGCGCAGGGCGCGCCGCACGAGGCGCTCCGAACCGAAGGCGCTCATGGGCTTGATGCCCACCGCGGCGTCCTCGCGGATCTTGCCCACGCCGAACTCCTCGCGCAGGAAGGCGATAAGCTTCTTCGCTTCCGGGGTCTCGGCGGCGTATTCGATGCCGGCGTACACGTCTTCCGTATTTTCCCGGAAAATGGTCATATTGACCTTTTCAGGGTGCTTGACCGGCGTTTCCAGCCCGGTGAAATGGCGGATGGGCCGGATGCAGGCATAGAGATCCAGCGTCTGCCGCAGGGTGACGTTGAGGCTGCGGCGGCCCGTGCCCACGGGCGTGCCCAGGGGGCCCTTGATGGCCACGGCAGCCCCGCGCAGGGCCTCCAGCGTGGCTTCGGGCAGGGGACTGCCCGTTTCGGCTTCGGCCTTTTCCCCGGCCAGCAGTTCCACCCAGTCGATGCGGTCGTCGGATTCGCGGGCCAGCGCCGCGTCGATGACGGGCCGGGCCGCCTGCCAGATCTCCTTGCCGATGCCGTCGCCCTCGATCCAGTAAACCGTCTTTTTCATATCGTCGTTCTCCACATGTTCTCGATCTTCGGCCCGGCGGGCTATTCCTCGTCTTCGGAGCGCACTTCCTGCTTGAGGGCCTGGGCCCGCTGCAGGAGCTGCTCGAGCTGGATGTCCGCGCCGAGCACGCCCACGATGTCGTCCTTTTCATTGGTGACGGCGCAGGACACGGTGATGACCAGCTTGCCCGTGAACTGGGACTGGTACACGTCCATGATGTGCAGGTCCCCGGTCTGCATGGGCATCTTGAACCATTCGCGCTGCGAGAAATCGTAGCCGATGGGCAGGGCCTCGTAGCGCTCCTTGTAGGCCGGGTCGGTGATGGTGGAGCACTTGAGCTTGCCCTCGGTATCCGTCAGGTACAGATACTGGATGAAGGGGAATTCCCGCGTGAAGGCGTCCAGACGGGCGCAGGCATGCTGGCCGAAATCCTGGAGCTCCTGCTGCCGCGAAAGCCGGATGATGAGGTGGGCCGCCAGTTCGCCCGCCAGCTGCTTCATGTGGTCGAACTCGGTCACGAAGAGTTCGGGCATGAACTTCTGGGCAAGGGTCTCCATCTCGTCGTGGGACATGTTGGTGGTGCGGCCGTTCTCGTAGAGGGCCACGATGGCGTCGTAGATGCGGCCCACGGCGGGGTGCTTCTTGGAGACCTGCTTTTCCGGGGGCAGGCGCAGATTGACGTTGAGCCAGTAGGCCACGCCCGCGCGCCCGGTCTTGTCGGTGATGATGATGGGCACGGGCCGGCCCAGCAGGCGCGTGGTGTCGAAGATGTTGTAGATCTCTTCGTTCTTGGCCAGACCGTCGGCATGCACGCCCGCGCTGGTGGCGTTGAAATCGCGCCCCACAAAGGGATAGTTGTAGGGGATGCGGTAATTGAGCTCCTTCTCGAAGAACTCGGCCACTTCGGCAAGGATGGTGGTGTCGGCGGCGGCATCGTCCCCGGTGAGGGAGATGTATTCCACCAGCAGGGCCTCCAGCGGCGTGTTGCCCGTGCGCTCCCCGAAACCGAAGAGCGTGCTGTTGACCGCGCCGCAGCCGTAGAGCCAGGCCGTCACGCCGTTGACGAGCACCTTGTGGAAGTCGTTGTGCCCGTGCCATTCCAGCCACTGGCCCGGCACGCCCGCCTCATCGGTGAAGGCGCGCACGATGCGCTGCACCGAGCGCGGCAGGCCCGCGCCGGGATAGGGCACGCCGTAGCCCATGGTGTCGCAGAGGCGGATCTTCACCGGCATGCCGCTCTGATGGGAAAGCTCCATGAGACGCTGGGCCAGCGGCAGGCAGAAGCCGTAGATGTCGGCGCGGGTCACGTCCTCGAAGTGGCAGCGCGGGATGATGCCCCACTCCAGCGCCTGTTCGGCGAGCCCCACATACATATCCAGCGCCTGCTGCCTGGTCTTGCCGAGCTTCAGGAAGATATGGTAGTCCGACACGCTGGTCAGCATGCCGGTCTCGTCGAACTCCATATCGCGGGCCAGCTTGAGGTCTTCCTTGTTGGCGCGTATCCAGGCCGTCACCCGCGGGAAACGGTAGCCGCGCGCCCGGCAGACGTCGATGCACTTGCGGTCCTTGGCCGAATAGAGAAAGAATTCCGAGGCCGTGATGAGCCCGCTCTTGCCGCCGAGACGGTGCAGGAAGTCGAACATCTTCGCCACCTGCTTGACCGTATACGGCGGACGGGCCTGCTGGCCGTCACGAAAGGTCGTATCGGTGATGCGCATCTGCTCGGCCGGTCGCGGCGCGAGCAGCACGTCGTCAAAAGCGGTACGGCAAATGCTCGTATAGGGGAAAAGCTCCCGGTAAAGCTGGGGTTGCTCCACATCCTGCAACGGCAGCGGCCGGTTGCCGCTGGTCTGATAGATGATGCTCATGGCCTTCCTCTGCCCCCGTCGGGGCGGCTGAGATAATAAGGGATTCACCATAGCCGCTTCCTTTCGTGGCGTAAAGCCGTCCGCCATCCCCTCCCGGCGGCGGGACTTGCCAGATTGGCAAAAATGCCCGATTATGAGCAGTTAGATTGACGGAAAAAATGTGCGGCGCAGCGAGCGCGCAGAGCGAGGGGAGGTCATATGTCGTCATGTGTGCAGTATCCCGGTACGGGCTGCATTGTGGAATTCCTGGAGGGCAATGCCGTCCATCTGGCCCTTGTCATCGAAGAGGGCGGAGGCAAGGTGCGCCTGCTCCTGCCCAACCGGCGGGAAACGCGGCTGGGCACATCGCGCCTGCTGCCCTGGGCCGGGCCGCAGCTGCCGGGCCCCCTGCCCGGCCGGGAAGAGGCCGTCCGCCTGCTGGAGGATGTGCGCAAGCGCCGCGAGGAGCTGGCGGCCGCCGTGCCCGTGGCCGAGCTCTGGGAGATGGCGCAGGGCGAACTGGCCGAGGCCCCGGCCCAGTGGTTCGCCGAGCTCTCCGGCAGCGATCCGGATGTGGACGGCATCGCGGCCCACGGCCGGGCCCTGCTGGCCTGCAAGAGCCATTTCCGCTTCCAGCCGCCCGTCTTCCAGATCTACGATGCCGAGACCGTGGAGCGGCGGCTGCACGAGCAGCAGGAGCGCGAAGAGCGCGAGGCCCTTACCGTAGGGGGCGCGACCTTTTTCCGCCTGCTCTGGGACGTGGCCTGCAAAAAGCGCGTGCTGCCCCCGCCCCCCGATGCCGACGGGCACGGAGGTTCCCCGGAATGGCCCGCGCCGGAGGTGGCCCGCCGCCTGCGCAAGCTGCTGTTCGACTGCATGGCCGACCCGGACAATCAGGAACATGATACGCTCTGGCGCATGCTGACCAAGGGCCTGCCCGACGTGCCGCATCTGCCGGTACAGCTGCTCATGGCCTGGGGCGAAGTGCCGCCGCATTACAATTTCTGGTTCGACCGCGCCGGTTACGAGCCCGGCGACCAGTGGTGGACGCGCTGGTCGGACGAGGTGCAGGACTGCGCGGCGCAAAGCCGCGAGGTCCCGCTGGAGCGCTGCGACCTCCCCTTCATCAGCATCGACAGCGCCAGCACCCGCGACGTGGACGACGCCTTCTTCCTGGAGGACGGCCCGGACGGCGGCTTCCTGCTGACGCTGGCCCTTGCCTGCCCGGCGCTGAGCTGGTCTTTCGGCTCGCCGCTGGACAAGGCCGTGCTGCGGCGCGGCACCAGCATCTACCTGCCGGAAGGCGATTGCCACATGCTGCCGGAAACGCTGGGGACGGACGTCTTTTCCCTGCGGGCGGGCGAGGATCGCCCGGCCTTCTGCGTCCGCGTGGCCGTGGATGCGTCGGGGGACGCCGCTCCCTGCGAGGTCTTCCTGGCCCGCGTGAAGCTGGCGGCCAACCTGACGTACCGGGATACGCAGGCCGTGCTGGACGCCCGGCGGACGGGCGCGCCCCTGCCGGACAATCCGGCCGCCCCCTTCGCCGAGGCCCTCGAACGGGCCCACGCCTTCGAACGCGCCCGGCAGGCGGCCCGCATCCGCAGCGGGGCCGTGGTCATGGATCGCCCGGAACCGGTCATCCGGCTGGAGGGCGAAGGCGCGCAGACCGTCGTGCATCTGGAGCCGGGCGAGAACTGCCCGGACAGCCAGTCCGCCGTGGCGGAGATGATGATCCTCGCCTCCGCCGCCGTGGCCGACTGGGCCGCCGTCCGCGGCCTGCCCCTGCTGCATCGCACGCAGGACGTGGCCCTGCCGCGCGAATATGCCGGCGTCTGGACGCGTCCGGAAGACATGACCCGCATCATGCGCGCCCTTGCGCCGTCCAGTCTGGAAGTGCAGGCCCGCCCGCATGCGGCTCTTGGTCTGCCCCGCTATGCGCCCGTCACCTCTCCCCTGCGGCGCTATCCCGACCTGGTGAACGAGGCGCAGATCGCCCATTTCCTGCAGCACGGCGGTCCGCGCTGGGAAGCGGGCGCGCTGACGGAACTGCTGGTCAGCCTCAACGCGGCTCTGGAGGCCGCCGGGCAGATACAGCGTTTCCGGCCCCGCTACTGGAAGCTGCTCTTCTTCCGCCAGCAGGGCGACAAGGTCTGGTGGCCCGGCACCATCACCGAGGAGAACGACGCCTTCGCCAGCGTCAGCCTGCCGGATCAGGGCATCTTCCTGCGCGGCAAGCGCCGGCAGTTCGATGAGCGGTCCTGCCCCGGCACGGCCGTGGAAGTGCGCATCGGCCGGGTCAATCCCCTGTACAATGAGATCATGCTACTGGAAGCGCGCACGGCGGACTGCCGCCCCGCGCCCTATGAGGAGTTGCCTTCATGACGGAAATCTTTTGTCTCGCGCTGGCCTATGTGGCCGGGTCCGTCCCGTGGGGACTGGTCATCGCCCGTGTCTTCTGCGGCATCGACCCCCGACAGGGCGGCAGCGGCAATACCGGTGCCACCAATGTGGCCCGCCTCTGCGGCTTCGGCTGGGGCGTGCTCACGCTGGCCTGCGATCTGGGCAAGGGGGCGCTGCCCGTCTGCCTGGCCCTGCACTGGGGCCTTTCCCCGTTCTGGGTGAGCCTCGTGGCGCTGGCCGCCGTGCTGGGGCACGTCTTTTCCTGCTTCATGCACTTTCGCGGCGGCAAGGCCGTGGCCACGAGCATCGGCATCTTCTTGCCGCTGGCCTTCTGGCCCCTGTTCGGCGCCTGCCTGCTCTGCCTGCTGGTCATCTGGCGCAGCGGCTACGTCTCCCTGGGCTCGCTGACCCTGGTCAGCGCGCTGGTGCTGAGCCTGCTCTTCTGCGGACAGTGGACTTGGCTGCCGCTGGGCATCTGCGTCTGGGCCCTCGTGGTCTGGAAACATCGGGAGAACATCGCCCGCCTGCGCGCCGGGACGGAAAAAAGCTGGCAGAAAAAGCGTCAGGACTGACGCCGCCACTGGTGGGAGGCGTCATGCCTTGCGAGAAAGGGGGACCGTTTTGCCGGACGGCCCCCTTTTTTCGTGGGATGCGTCCTCGTGCCCCTGCCTTGTCCCCCAAGAAGCATGACAACGGACTTTAGAATATTTTCCGTTTGAAACGCTGCACGTTCCCAACCATACGGCCTGTCGTTTCGCGGAAAAAACGCGGCTTTTCCGCTTGGTTTGGGCCGGGCCGCGTTGTGCCGCCGCCTCGCGTCTCACCTTTTTCAAAGATGAAACGCTCTACGGCACCAGCTCGATGCGGCAGATCTGCCGGGCGCTGCGGCCCTGATCGTCCACGGCAAGGATCTCCCGCCGGCCCGCGCTGTCCGGCTCCCAGAGGAAGGGCTCGCCGGGGGCCGCGCTGCCCAGATAGGCCGGGCCCGCGAACCAGTGGATACGGCGCACGTCGGGCTCCGCCGCCGCCACGAGGGGGATGCTGCGCGACGCTCCGGAAAGCGTCCGGTAATAGGTCACGCCCTTCTTGGGCAGAAGGATGCGCGGCGGCGTCCCGGCGGAGGGCCCGGCCCGCTCCGCCTCCGCCGGGCGGCACTGCGGCAGCCAGTCCGGCGGCAGCGGCTTGTCTATGCCGGCCTGGGCGAAGACCTTGCGCACGTCCGAAGGCCAGAATTCCCAATATCGCACTTCGGTCTCTCCCTCGCGCGGCTCGCAGGCCCGCAGGCCCGTGGCCTTGTCGATGAGCAGCGGCCGCAGGATGCCGCTGTCCCGCACCGGGGACACGCCGGGGATGAAGAGCGTTTCCGCCGTCTCCGAGCAGCGGGAGATGTCCACATCCCCGGTGGCGGCGCAGACGGGCAGCTCCACCACATTGAGCCCGGCGCGCCGCTCCGCCGTCACGTCATGCAGAGGACGCAGCGCCGCCAGACCGTACGCCATCTCCGTAAACAGCGGCAGGGCCACCTCCCCGCCGATGAAAAGCGGATTGGCCCGGTTGTCGAAGTTGCCCACCCACACCACAAGGACATACTCCCCCACCACGCCCGCGGTCCAGGCGTCGCGGAAGCCGTTGGAGGTGCCGGTCTTGCAGCGCAGGGGCACGAGACCGTCCGGCGTCCGCAGCATGGCGTCCTCCCTTTCCAGCATGCGCAGCGTCACGTAGGCGCTTTCCGGCGACAGCAGGCGGACGGGCGCGGCGGCGGGCAGGTCGCGGCGCAGGCGCACCGGCTGCCAGAGCCCCTGATTGGCCAGCATGGCATAGAGGGCCGCCAGCTCGCGCATGGAGACTTCCGCGCCGCCCAGCACCAGCGCAAGGCCGTAGTGCTCCGGCGGCCGGGGCAACTGGACGCCCGCCCTTTTCAGGAAGCCGTACAGGCCGGGCTCGGCGAGCTGCTCGGCAAGGATGATGGCCGGCAGGTTGCGGCTGGCCTTGAGGGCCGCATGGGCCGGCAGGGGCCCCCGGAAACCGCGGTCGAAATTTTCGGGATCATACCCGCCGAAGGAACGCGGGCTGTCGATGAGCAGGGTCATGGGATGGATGAGCCCCTGCTCCAGGGCCAGCGCATAGATGAAGGGCTTGAGGGTGGAACCGGGCGAACGGCGGGCGCGGCTGCCGTCCACCTGTCCGTCGATGGAGGCATCGTGGAAACCGGCCGAACCGGCCAGCGCGCAGACCCGCATGTCCGACGTGCGCACGAGCATGGCCGCCGCATTGCGGATGCCGTAGGCGCGCCCTCTGGCCGTCAGGGCGGACAGATGCTCTTCCAGCAGGCGCTGGAGATCCGGCTCGATGCCGGTGGCCATGACGCCCCGCGGCGCGGGCGCGCCGCTGTCGGCCAGCAGTTCCGCGCAGACATGCGGCGCAAGGAAAGGCAGTTGTCCCGGCGAGCGCACCCGCAGCGGGGGCGGCGCGGGCCCCGCCGGGCCGTCCGCGTCTTCCGCCAGCAGACGTTCCAGCCGGGCGCGCGCCGCGGCAAAATCCTTCCCGTGCAGGGGGTGGCGCTGTACGGGGTTCTGCGGGACGACCGCCAGCGCGTGGCTCTCCATGACCGTCAGACGGCTGGCCGGTTTGTTGAAATAGATGCGGGCGGCGGCCTCTATCCCCTCGATGTTGCCGCCATAGGGGGCAAGATTGAAATAGGCTTCCAGGATCTCCTGCTTGCTGTAGTGCCGCTCCAGCAGCAGGGCCGTCCAGATCTGACGCAGCTTGCCGCCGATGTCCGAGGTCGTCAGGCCCAGCCGCAGGCGGGCCACCTGCATGGTGACGGTGGAACCGCCCCGGCGGCGCTCCCCACCCAGATAGGTGCCCCAGGCCGCCCGCAACAGGGAAAGGACGTTGACGCCGGGATGCGACCAGAAATGCCGGTCCTCATAACGTATGAGCGCCTGCACGGCTTCCGGGGCGATATCGTCCAGCCCGACCCGCAGACGGTAGGTCTGATCCCTGGCCAGGCCCATGCGGAGGATGCCGCCGTCCGCATCGGTCACCAGCCGGGCGAAGGGCACCCCGTCCAGCAGCGGGGGCGGCGGCAGCAACCCCAGCAAGGCGTAGAGGAGCAGCAGGACGCAGAGCGGCAAACCGAACCATGCCCCCAAGCGGAGCAGACGGCGTGGCAGGCGTGAAGCCAATGGCAGGCGGCGCGCGGCGGGCATGCGGCAGTCCTCGTGAGCGTTTTCCGTTTGGTTTTGGCCGGGCGGCGCACGGGCCGGACTCCCGGAGAGAGTCCGACCCGAGACCTTCAGGGCCTATCAACACTATTCGCTGTCTGTTTGGGGGGGAGGGGAACCCCTCGCGTTGCTGTCGATGTCTGTAAGGCTCCTGCGTCGCCTAAGATGTGGGGCGCGCCGCCCCTCAGGGGATGCTCTACGGCAGGATCTCGAGACTGCCCCCGGCGCTGTGGCCGTACATCCCCTGATCATACATGGCTTCGACATAGGCCGGAGGGATGGCGAACGTCCCCCGGTTCACCGCCCGGATGCGGTAGGTGTAGACCAGCGGTTCATTGTCCACATCGGCAAAGAGCAACATGCGGTCGTCGCGCCGGTCGGCGAACTTCAGCCCGCGCGGGGGCCGTTCCCCGCCCGCCGAGCCGCGCGCAAGGACCATCTCGCAGCCGCCGGGCAAAAGGTCGCTCACCACGCAGTCGGGGATCTGCCGCTTCTGCCCGCGGACCGTGATCCGCACCGTCAGCACGTCGCCCTGCCGCACCTGACGCACCGGCCGGCCCTGCGCGTCGAGGTAGTCGCGGCTGATCTCGATGCCGTGCGCGGCCGCGCCATCCGCTGGCCGGGCATCGTAGCCCGTGGTGGCGATCTGCCAGAAGAGACGCGGGGAAGCGGCGGGCATCTTCAGGGCGTAGCGGCGGCACTGCGGCTGTTCCACCGACAGCAGCGCGCCCCCGGCCGGCAGGCTGCGCCGCGCCTCCCCTTCGCCATCGACGCAGACGAGTTCCGCCCCTTCCAGCGCCTCGCGCGTGCCGCCGCCGATGCTCAGCAACGCCCGCGCCCCCTGCGCGGCGGAAAAGGTGGCGTAGCGGCCTCCCTTCACGGCCTGCGCCACGGCGTCGAACAGATCGGCCTTCAGCGCATCCGTACAGAATTCCGGGAAGTGGCGCGCCAGCAGCGTAGTCAGCAGCACCCGCTGTGCCAGCTCGTCGAACCAGCCCGCCGGACGGCAGACGATGGCGTCGGGGCGCAGATCGGCGGACATGAACATCTGCTTGCGGCTGCTCGCCACGAACACGGCCGTCAGATCCGTTTCCCAGTCCGCCACCTTGTACTCGGCAAGGCCATCCTGGAGATTTTCCAGCAGCTGGGTGGTCACACGCCCCTCACGGGTCAGCACCCAGATGCCGTAAGCGGAGATGCGCGCCGCCGCCAGCGAGGAGCTGTTCAGGGGGCAGAGCCTTTCCACGGCGTCGCACAGGCGCTGGAGCAGATCGTCCGCCCCGCCGCGTCCGGCCTCCCGCATGGCCAGCAGGAAGTCGGCGGCATAGACCGTCAGCAGCGGATCGGGCCTGCCGCCGGGCCACGGGGCCACGCCGCCGCGGGTCAGCCGTTCCCCGATGGCGCTCATGGCCGCTTCCAGCAGGTCCTCGTCCTGCTTCTCGTCCGGGAAGAGACCGGGATGATCGCGCAGCAGGAGCCGGGCAAAGGCGCGGCTGATGAGCTGTTCCGTGCAGCCGTAGGGGTAGGCGTGCAGATAGGCGGCAAAACCGCGCACCAACGGCAGCGGCTGCGCGGACAGGGAGGCCGTGCTGCGCGCGCCGAAGGCGAGGACGTCACGCTCCACGGGCAACTCGGCGGACTGTGTGGCGCTGCCCACCTGCAAACTCGTGCGCAGAGGGCTTGCGGGCCTTACGGACAATGAGGCCGTCCGCTCGTATGCCGAGTCCCCGCAGCGGGCCGTGAAACGCACATCCGCCGCTCCGGCCCGATCCGTGGCCCGCAGACGGAACGGCAGCACCACCTCGGCCTGCGGCCCCACCTCCGCCTGCGACGGCGGCGCGGCGCTGAAGGCGAGGCCCGTGTCCGCCGTGGCGGCCACCTCCACCCGGACCGGCTGATCCGTGGTATTGGCCAGCACCAGCGCGCCCTCGAAGCTGTCCCCCGGCGAGACGGTCAGCGGCAGCTGCGGCGTCAGCACCAGCGGCGCGACGGCGGTCCCGGCCCGCTCCGCCGACCCGGCGCAGTCCGCCGAGGCCCCCACGGCCATGAGGCGCAGCTTGCCGTTGTAATAGGCGGGCACGGGGATCTCCACCGTCACCCCTTCGGGGGTGACGTCCAGCAGGGACGACCAGGTGGCCAGCGGCGGTTCTTCCCGCCGCTTGAAAGGATTCTGGAAGCGCCCTCCCCCGTTGCCGCCGTCCATGCCGCCGCCAAAGGCGGAGACGCGGCGCGGCATGAGCAGATCAAGCGCCTGGAGGGTACGCACTTCGAGCGCGCGGTCCGTGAGCAGGCCGGCCAGCGGCGAAGGCGTCGCAAAGCCGGTCAGCTGGAGCACCCCTTCATCCACGGCAAAGAGCACCGCCTTGCCCGGCTTTTCCGCACGCAGGGTCACACGCAGGGAGGAGCCGGGCAGCACGCTGTCCGGGGCCTCGATGGACAGGCGCATGTCGCGCTGCCGGACGGCGGCCGTAAAGGGCGCGACGGCATAACTGTGCGGCGTCATGTAGACGGCCCCGGCATCCCCGGCCCGCACGAAGGAGACGTTGACGTAGCCGCGTCCCTCGAAGTTTGCGGGGATGGCGATCTCCTGCACCGTATCGCCCGCGGCGGCCGTGAACCAGGCGAAGGCCGCCACGCCGTCCCGCTCCAGCGTGATCAGGCCGGTGCCGTCATAGGGCAGCGACATGGCCAGCCGGATGGTCTCGCCCGCGGCATAATCCGCCTTGTCCAGACGCAGGCGCATCTTGCCGGGCACGAGCTCCGCCCCCGGCGCGAGCGGACGCTCCCCGGCCACGGCGTAGGGCACGGAGGCCAGCAGCGTCCCCGCGGCATCCCGCACGGTGAGCAGGTACTCGCCGGCCTCCTCCGTGGCCAGCGGCAGACGCAGACCTTGCGGGCCCACCTGCCGCACCTCCTGCCGGAAAGGCACATCCACGGGCGTCTCATCGTAGCGAAAATCGCCGTTGCCGTCCTGCACGAGGCTGGTGGCGTAGCGGCGCAGCGCAACGGCAAAGGTCAGCCCCTCCAGCGAGATGCGTTGCAGATCGGGGTCGACGGCCACGAATTCCAGTTCCGCCCGCGCGTTCTGCGGGATGAACTGCAGATTGGTCAGCGCGCCCAGGGGACGGTAGCCCAGCATGCTGGTGCGCGGCGAGACGAGGAACGAGGTCTGGGCCGTGGCGGCCCGGCCGCCGTCCGCCTCGAAGCCTTCGGCAAGGACCGTGCAGCGCGCCGATGTCCGCCCCGCCAGCCCGGCGGGGAAGGTGAGCACGGCCGCCCCTTCGGCATCGGTCCGCGTTTCGGGCAGATCGCGCCCCTGCACCGTCCCGGCAAAGGGGGCCGGATCGTCGAAGGTGAATTCCTCAAAGCCCGCAAAGGCCAGACGGGCAGGCGCGAGCGTGGCGTAGCCCCTGACCTTGTGCCCGGCCGCCGGAGCGCCGTAAAGATTCTTCAGCCGCACCCGCACATCCGGCAACGCGTCCGGCGAGACGGCCAGCCAGCCCCGCGCCGTCGGTCTTTCCAGCTTGAGGGACAGGGTATCCGGCTGGAACTCCTCCACCCGCGCCACGGCCGTGCCCAGGATGTTCGCGGAGTCGGCCGTCCGCACGCTCAGGAGGTAATTGCCCGTGGGGGCCGTTGCGGGGGACGGCCAGTCAAAGAGGCTCATGCCGTTCCGTCCGGCCGTGAAGCCGCGCTTCATGACAAGCTTGCCCAGCGGGTTGCGCACCTCGGCCACCAGCGGCAGGTCGGCGGGCAGGCTCCCCCAGTCGGCCCGCCGCAGCACGCAGCCGAAATGCAGCGTCTCGCCGGGACGGAACATGCCGCGCTGCGTGAAGACGAAGGCCGAGAGCCCCTCCGGAGAGGAGACCCTGCCGCCCACGGGGAACTCGGAATAGTTCAGCTCTCTGGACATGTCGGTCAGCGGCAGCCAGGCAAGGTCGCCGCGCCCTTCGACGGAGGACTCCGCCACGGCGGCCACCGGCTGCCGCTCGCGGGAAAGCCCGTTGAGCGAAGGGAAGGCGGCATGCCCGCCGGCATCCGTCACTCCCTCGGCCACCGGCTTGCCGTTGGCCCCAAGGATGCTCACCCGCACCCCGGCGGCGGGCCCCCGCCTGCTGAAGGAATGCACGAAGGCCTCATACCCGCCGAGCGCCGTGCGCTTCAGCAGGAGGCCAAGATCCGTGATCAGCACCATGCGGGAAGCGGAGACGGCTTCCTTGCCGTCCTTGATGCCGGTCAGCTGCACGCGCATGAGACCGTGCACGTCCTCCCCCGCGGCGGCCAGCACCGGCGACAGGGGCAGGCCGGCGAACTGCGCCGCGCCGGGCGCGGCGGCGGCCAGCGGGATCTCGCCGCGTACGCTCTCACTCAGGGCCTCCAGGCCCAGCGGCGTCCCGGCCAGCGGCTCGGTGAAGGCCATGCCCGATCCCTGCGCCAGCAGGGCCAGGAAGGGATCGCGCACGAGCTGGGCTTCCCAGCGTATGGCGTCAAGGTCGGTGGCGTACAGATCCAGCGTATTGTCCTCCGCCAGAGACAGCACATTGCCGGGCTGGAGGAAATCCAGCGAGGCTCCGGCGGCTTCATGGCGCAGGACCCCGCGCCATTCCCTGCCCAGCGGCGTCCCCGAGGCAGCCGCGCACCGGCCGTCGATGCTGATGAGCAGGTAGCTGTCCGGATCGGCGGGGATGCGGAAGCGCAACCGGGCCACGGGCGTATCGTCCTGCATGAGGGAGACGGGCGTGAGCTTCTTGCCCTCGGCCAGCGCCTGCGCGGGGATGACCGGCGCGGCATGCCAGTTGTAGGGGCGGGAATCCGACGGCGAGCGGAAGCGCGGCAGCTGACGCACGTCAAGATGGCGCAGCACTTCCTCCGGCGAGACGTAGAGCGTGGTCTCGAGGTCCAGCACGCAGGCCTTGTCCAGCTTGCCGTCCAGCTCCCGCACGAGGTTGGCTCCCTTCACGGCAAAGAGGTTCGCGCCGCCCTTCACGGCGGCCCGGAAGGTCGTGCCCTTCTCCTTGCCGGACAGGCCGAAAAAGCGCGCCTTGCCGTCCTCGACGCTGAAGCGGGGCATGCCCTCCACGAGGAGGCGGGCCTCGACATCCTGTTCAGCCGGCTTTTTCACTGGGAAGGAGATGTTCAGCCGGTCACGCGCGGCGCTCCAGACCCGTTCCGCCTCGCCGAAGCCCACGCCCGGCGCGGAGCAGGTCATGAGCGGTCCCTTGTCCCCGACGGGGTAGTTGAATTCCAGCGAGAAGGCCAGCCGGTGCCGGGCCTGCGGGGACGGGTCGATCCAGAAGGCGCTTTCCACAAGACGGACGCTGAGCGCCTCCGTGCGGACGGAGAGACGCTGCCTGTCGATCTTCACCGACGCGGGCCGGGCCATCTCCGAGAGGTCCGCCGTATAGGTCGTCCCCGGCGCGGGGGATTCCCCCTCGTCGAGCACGAAGAAGAGGCTCGTGCTGTCGCGCCACTGCCAATGCCCCTTGAGCGGCGGCGTCAGGCGTACGCCTTCTTCCGTGGCTCCCGGTTCGCCAAGGTCGGCCGCGCACCTGACCTGCCAGTTTTCCCCGTAGCGGGCGCGGCATTGCTTCTCGTCCGGCGGGAAGCTGAGGATCAGCCCCTCCGTCCACGGGTAGCCCGCGGACAGGGTGGCCGTCCGCAGGGCCGGGTCCGCCGCCGTGGCGCATCGCGCCGTGCCCGGGCAGAACAGTATGCCCGCCGCAAGAAGAAGGGAAAGAAACAGCTGCATGGCGCGCCTCCTTGGCTTGTGCCGCTTTGTCCGCGCGGGACGGGACAGTTTTTCCGCTCATGCAGTGTGACGGCATCAGCGCCAAAAGTAAAGGAAGGCGGAGTGCCCGGCCGCCCGTGCGACAAAAGACTTCCGTCTCGACAAACGGCCGCTGACGGGCTACATTTTCCGCGCCATTTCCCGGCAGTTTTTCGGCATAAGGAGCCACTTTCGTGCACAACAGCGACTTTCCCACCTATCGCGGGCACATGGAATACGTCTGTCTGTCCTGCGGCCAGCGTTATCCCGCCGACAGCCTTCTGTATACCTGCCCGCAGTGCGGCGGCGTCTTCCTTCTGGAGAACACGGACTTTGCCCATCTGCGCACCACGGACGGCCCCACCTGGCGCAAGCGCTTCGACAGCCGGGCCGCCGCCCGCAGCACCGCCCTGCGCGGCATTTTCCGGTATTATGAACTCATGGCCCCGCTCATGGACGAGGAGGACATCGTCTACCTCGGCGAAGGGATCACGCCCATCGTGGAAGCCGCCGCGCCGCTGCGGGATCAGGTGGGCATCCCCTTTGCCTACAAGAACGACGGCCAGAACCCCAGCGCCTCCTTCAAGGACCGCGGCATGGCCTGCGCCTTCAGCTATCTGAAATGGCTCTGCCGCCGCAACGACTGGGAGGAAGTGCTCACCGTCTGCGCCTCCACCGGCGACACCTCGGCCGCGGCCGCGCTCTACGCCTCCTATGTGGGCGCGCCGCTCAAGAGCGTCGTGCTGCTGCCCCACGGCAAGGTGACGCCGCAGCAGCTTTCCCAGCCGCTGGGCAGCGGCGCTACGGTGCTGGAACTGCCCGGCGTGTTCGACGACTGCATGAAGGTGGTGGAACTGCTGGCCGAGAACTACCGCGTGGCCCTGCTCAACTCCAAGAACAGCTGGCGCATCCTCGGGCAGGAATCCTATGCCTATGAAGTGGCCCAGTGGTACAACTGGGACGTGGACGGCCTCTGCCTCTTCGTGCCTGTCGGCAATGCGGGCAACATCACGGCCATCATGTCCGGCTTCCTCAAGATGTACGATCTGGGCATCATCACGACCCTGCCGCGCATCTTCGGCGTGCAGTCCAGCCATGCCGACCCGGTCTATCGTTATTATGCCGCGCCGGAAGGCGAACGCGTCTGGCAGCCCGTGGACGTGCGGCCCAGCGTGGCCCAGGCGGCCATGATCGGCAACCCGGTGTCCATGCCGCGCGTGCGGCGTCTGGCGCAGCGCTTCGTGGAAGCCGGCGGCGAGCGGGCCTTCCAGGTGGTGCAGGTGACGGAGCAGCAGATCATGGACGCCATGATCGAGGCCAACCGCCACGGGCACATCGCCTGCACCCAGGGCGGCGAATGTCTGGCCGGCCTGCGCAATGCCCGCGCCCTCGGTCTTGTGGGCGGCAACGAGCATGCGGTGCTGGACGCCACGGCCCACGCGCTCAAGTTCTCCGGCTTCCAGGAGATGTATTTCGCCAACGCCTTCCCGCCCGCCTATGAAGTGCAGCCGGACGTGCGCCTGGCCAATGCGCCCGAACTCCTGCTGCCGCAGGAGGCCCGCGAGGGACGGGACGTGGCCGAATTCGCCCGCCTCGGCGCGGAAGCCGTGGTGAAGCGGCTGGGGCTGGCCCGGCGCTGAGCCGCCCCTGAGCGAGCGGAAAACGCGTTTTCAGTCGTATGGAGTGGGACGCCAAGCGCTCCACACGAAAAATGCTCATGAAGAGGCAGACCGCCCCCTTCCCGCAGGCGGCCTGAGAGTCGTATCCCCCGGCGCACACGGGACTGCCGCTGCGCCCTCAGGACAAGGAGGTCATCATGGCCACGGACAACGAACGCCCGCTGCTGCCCGGCCCCGTCAAGCAGGCACGTGCGGACCGGCCCACTTCCGTCATGAAGCTTGACGGCAAGGACAAGGAATTCGAGGAGTGGCGGCAGGGCCTCAAGGGCAAGGACGCCCTGCGGGCCAACGTCTGGGATACGCTGGACCGCGGCGCCTGCCGCACCGGCAGGGAACAGGCGGACATCATCATGCAGACGCTCAAGCAGTTCGGCGCGCAGGAAAAATAGCCGCTCGGACGCGCTCGCCATCCAGGCCCCTTTCCTTTTTGGGAAAGGGGCTTTTTTTGCGACTATCATCATAATATACTGCTTTTTCTGAAAATATTTTTTCTAAAATTTTGCAAATTATTTTTCATAAAATATTTCATAAGAATTGACATGAAATTTTTGCGCTGCTATGGTCTCTCTACAGCACAAGCACTGACGCCGGGGCTGCCGGTCTTTCCTGCAGCCGGGCTATTGTGACAATTTTCACAGGAATGCGCGCGATCCTGTTCATGCAACCCGTTGTCACCAAGGAGTACTGTATGCGACGTTCGTTCCTTCTCTGTTGTCTGCTTGCCCTGGGCCTGCTGCTGCCCGGCACGGCGCGGGCCGTGGAATCCGTCAGCCTCAAGATCGGCATCGGCGATCCCATCACGGCGGACGCCGGGGAGCTGGGCCTCAAATTCAAGGAACTGGTGGAAAAGCGTACCGGCGGCAAGGTCAAGGTCACGCTCTACCCCAATTGCGAGCTGGGCGACGAGACCGAGATGCTGCACAATGTGCGCCGGGGCGTGCTGGACATGACCTGCGTGGGCGTGGGCAACATCACTCCCTTCTCGCCGGGGCTGGGCGTGCTGACCTTCCCCTATCTCTTTGAAAATGATGAAATGGTGGTGCGCGGCACCACGGGCGCGGCCATGGACATGCTCAACAAGCTGACCATCAAGCAGGCCGGCCTGCGCATCCTGGCCTTCAGCTACACCTCGTTCCGCCACCTCACCAACTCCAAGCGGCCCGTGGAAACGCTTGACGACATCAAGGGCCTGAAGATCCGCGTGCCCAGCAACAAGGTCTTCATCGAGACCTACAAGGCCTGGGGCGCCAGCCCGGTGCCCATGGCCTGGTCCGAGACCTTCACCGCGCTCCAGCAGGGCGTGCTCGACGGGCAGTGCAATCCCTACGTGGTCAACCACAGCAAGAAGTTCGAGGAGATCCAGTCCTACCTGACGGAACTGCACTACACCTACTCGCTCCAGCCGCTGGTCATCGGCGAGCGCCACTTCAAGAAGCTTTCGCCGGAACTCCAGACCATCCTGACCGAAGCGGGACTGGAAGCGCAGGCCCACGTGCTGACCTGGCAGAACGAACACAGCGGCGCGGCCAGGAAGGCCATGCAGGACGCGGGCGTCAAGATCTCCACCCTCAAGGACGAGGACAAGTGGCGGCAGATCGCCATGGACAAGGTATGGCCCACGCTCTACGACATCGTGGGCGGACGCCGGCTCGTGGACGACTACCTCAAGCTGCTGCAGGCAAAGTAACGCACGAAAAAAGGCTGCGGCCTCACGGCGCCGCAGCCTTTCCCATCTTTGGCGGCAGGCCCGCGGCCATGCGGCCGGGGCCTGTTTGCGCGTCCTTACTCAGTCTTGCCGTCAAGCAGGGCGTGCCAGCGCGGCAGGTTTTCATCCAGCTCCAGATAATCGGCGGGCAGGCTGACCACATGCGGATCGGCCAGCGCGGCCCGCACATCATCCAGCGAGCCGGTGCGTTGCAGGCCCGGCACGTCCTGGAGCGGGCAGAGGTCGAAATTGTCATGGGGCCACATGACCACGACCGGCAGGCCCAGCAGGGAGGCCTCCAGCGCCACGGTGGTGGAGTTGGACGCCCAGACCAGCGTACCGGCCTGCAGTTCGTCCTGGATCTTGCCGCCGGCGATGCGCACCCTTTCCATGCGGCTGCCCAGCAGGGAACGCAGCATGCCGTCCACGCTGAGATAGGGATGCGGCTTGACGATGATCTCGTAGTCATCCAGCAGGCCGGCGCTCATGGCCCGCGCCATGAGCGAGAGGTGATCCTGCGTCTCGTCCTCAAAGAAGCTCGTCACCAGCAGCAGGCGGTGCGGCCGCTTGCCGGTATCTTCCACCCGCGGCCGCCCGGCAAGGTAGAGATAGCGCAGGGCTTCCACCACCTTGAGGCGATCCTCGGGCATATCGTTCTCCTGCCACTGGCGGGCCGCGCCGGAGCCGTTGGCGCACACCACGTCCGGCTGGAAGAGGTTGCAGTCCGGCGTGGAGAAGGTGCGGGGATCGTCGAAATACCGGAAGTCCGTGGGCCGGATGGTGGAGTGCTGCGCCCCGAAGACCGGCCCGGAGCCCGTCAGGTTGCGGGCCTCGTGGGCCCCGTGGGTGAGCATGCGCTCCCAGGGGCAGTTCTCCAGCGGGAAGGCGTACCATTCCTGCATGCCCACCAGGCGGATGTAGTTGCGGATGCCGCGGTACTGCAGGCAGCGCTCCAGACCGCGCCAGCCCCGGAAGGACTCGACCCAGTCGCCCTCCAGATAATCCCAGAAGTTCATGCGCGAACCGGCGAAGCGGAAGGCCTGCCGCACGTAGCGCTCCAGCCGGTAACTGCGGTAGCTCAGGCGGATATGCCGCCGCCAGGCCGCCACGAGGTCGCGGAAGGACAGGAATTCCTCAAGATAGTGGAAGGACACGCCGTCCCGCTGCTCCTGCTGGAAACGTTTGCGCAGGCGGATGCAGTCCCGGAACTTGAGCTCCGGCGAGGGGAAGCGGACGAAAAGCCAGCGGATCCACGGACGCTCCGGCGCTTCCGCCGAGGGGTTGAGGATGTCGTGCAGCTTTTCCCAGTAGCGGGAACGGAAGCGCCCGTCCTGAGCGGCGTTCATGTCGATATTGGGGAAATACGTGGCGATGGTGGCCGACTTGCCCGGCGCGGCAGGCAGGGTGTAATTGCGGTTCTTCACCACATAGGGCAGCGCGCGGCGCACGTTCCACCACCAGTGGGCGTAACGGGCTATCGTCCGCAGCGCGGCGGGGCAGGCGTCATAGAAGCGCCGCAGGCGGGATTTCTCCCGCGCGGGGGGCTGGTTGGGGTCGTGGAACTCCACGAACATGCGCCCCGTGGCGCGGCAGTAGTTGGCCAGGGTATGGCGCAGCAGCGCATCCCCGCCGGACAGGCGCAGGATGGTGTACTTGCCCTCGTCCAGCAGCTTTTCCAGCGCACGCAGCTTATAGACTTCGTACAGGTGAGGGCTCATCTTGGGATGACGCTCGAACAGCAGGGAGCACCACCACATGGACAGCGATTCCCCGGCCTTGAGATGACTGTGGAGCTGCCAGCCGGAGATGGACATGCGGCCGAGGTCATAGGCCCAGCGCATGTGCTCGTCCCGGATCTCCCGGATCTGGCTGTTCATGAGCGCAGGCAGGGAGAACTCCCCTTCCGGCACGTCCCAGCGGTTCCAGTGCGCCACATCCGTCGGCGTCCCGTCCTGGAATTCCGGCGGAAGCGTGGTCTTTTCCACAAGCAGCGTCAATTCTTTCATGGACTCTCCTTTCTGAAAGGCCGCCCGTCCTCAGGCGGACAGCGCCGCCGCGAGCGTATGCGCGTAGGGCGGCTTGAGTATGCCTTTTTCGGTGATGATGCCGGTGATGAGCGCGGCCGGGGTCACGTCGAAGGCAAAATTATAGACCGGTACGCCATCGGGGCAGACCTGCCGTCCGCCCAGGCAGCGCACCTCTTCCGCCGGGCGTTCCTCGATGGGGATGCCCGTGCCGTCCCTGGTGGCGAGGTCGATGGTCGAGAGGGGGGCGGCCACATAGAAGGGGATGCCGAATTCCCGCGCCAGCAGGGCCACGCCGTAGGTGCCGATCTTGTTGGCGGTGTCGCCGTTGGCGGCGATGCGGTCAGCCCCCACCACCACCACGTCCACCATGCCCCGGCTCATGAGCAGGGCGCAGGCGTTGTCGCAGGCCACGGTGACGTCGATGCCGTCCCGCTGCAATTCCCAGGCCGTCAGGCGCGCGCCCTGCAGGAAGGGCCGCGTCTCGTCGGCGATGACCCGCACGCGTTTGCCCGCCTCGCAGGCTCCGCGGATGACCCCCAGCGCCGTGCCGTATCCGGCGGTGGCCAGCGCCCCGGCATTGCAGTGCGTGAGCACGGTCTGCCCGTCGCCGACGACCTCCGCCCCCGCCCGGCCGATGGCCCGGCAGATGGCGATGTCCTCGGCCTGCATGGCAAGGGCCTCATCCGTGATGCGGGCAAGCAGTTCCGGCCCCTCCATCTCCCCGGCAGCCTGCCAGAGGCGGCGGATGCGGTCCACCCCCCAGCGCAGATTGACGGCCGTGGGCCGGGCCGCGGCAAGCCGCTCCAGCGCAGCCGCATAGGCCGTGCGCCAGTCGGCGACGCCGCCCGCCAGCACTTCCGCAAGGGCCAGCGCCGCCCCGAAACCCGCCGTCACGCCGATGGCCGGCGCGCCCCGTACCACCATGACCTGGAGCGCCCGCACCACATCATCCAGCGTACGGCAGACGACGGTACGCTCCTCCACGGGCAGCAGGCGCTGATCCAGCAGGTGCAGCTCGCGGCGCTCGCGGTCAAAGAAAATATGATCTTCCATCATTCCCCCGAAAAACAGCCTCACGGCGGCGGCAGGCGATTCCGTCTCCTCCGCCGTGTTCCGCAAGCATAGCCCAGAAGTCCGCGCTTGGCAAAGATGACTTTACAAGGCGGCGCGCCGCTGGATATGATGCGGGGCCGGCCTCCCGGACATGCTGTCCCAATCCACGACTGCCGGCTGACGGGCCCCGCGCCCTCTGGAGAATCTATGACGCAAGAGAGCAACAAACCGCTGGTCATCGGTCTGGCCGGCTTCGGCACGGTGGGCGGCGGTCTGGCCCGCCTCCTTGAAGAGAACGCGGACCTCATCCGCCGCCGCGGCGGCCGCGACATGGTGGTCAAGAAAGTGCTGGTGCGCCATGCGGGCAAGGCGCGTCAGGTGGCCCTGCCCGCCGGGGCGGAGCTCACCACCGACCCGGCCGCCCTGACGGACGATCCCGAGATCGACGTGCTCGTGGAGCTCATGGGCGGCATCGAAACGGCGGGGAAGATCATCGACCGCGCGCTGGACATGGGCAAGCATGTCGTTACCGCCAACAAGGCCCTGCTGGCCGAAAAAGGCCTCTGCCTGCTGGAAAAGGCCTGGAACAAGGGGCGCATCCTGCGCTACGAGGCCAGCGTGGCCGGGGCCATCCCCGTGGTGGCGGCCCTCAAGGAGAGCCTGGCGGGCAACCGCATCTCTTCGCTGGTGGGCATCCTCAACGGCACGAGCAATTACATCCTCTCCGAGATGACGAGCAACGGCCTCGACTTCAACGTGGCCCTCAAGCAGGCGCAGGAACTGGGCTATGCCGAGGCCGACCCCACGCTGGACATCGACGGCCATGACGCCGCCCACAAGCTGACCATCCTCATCCAGCTTGCCTACGGCGCCTACTACCCCTTCACGGCCATGCCGGTGCGCGGCATCCGCGGCCTTTCGAGCATGGACATTCGTCTGGCCCGCGAATTCGGCTACCGCATCAAGCTCATCGCCCAGGTGCGCGAATGCGAGCATCAGCCCGGGCAGCCCCCGCGTCTTGAGGCCGGGGTCTTCCCCGCCCTCGTGCATCATACGTTGCTGCTGGCCCGCGTGGGCGGCGTCTACAATGCCGTGCGGGTGGAGAGCAATGCCGCGGGCTCGCTCTTCTTCCACGGGCGCGGCGCGGGCGACCTGCCCACGGCCGGCGCGGTGCTGGCCGATCTGGTGGCCGTGGCCCGCGAAGAACGCCCCAACAATACCGGCTTTGCCGCGCCCCGGCCCGAAGCGGCCTCCGTGGTGCCGCCGGAAGAATGGCGCTCCTGCTACTATGTCCGCCTCATGGTGGACGACGCGCCCGGCGTGCTGCGCGACCTGGCCGGCTGCATGGCCGAAGAAGGCATCAGCCTTGCGCAGGTCATCCAGAAGTCCGACGAGGGCAGCGGCGTCCCGCTGGTCTTCATGACCCACGAGACCACCGAAGAAGCCATGAGCCGCGCGCTCCAGCATACCCTCGACCGGGGCATGCTGCGTGAGCCCGCCGTCTACTTCCGGGTGGTCGGCTAACGTCTTCCGCCGGAGACGGTGCAGCCCCTGCCCGTCTCCGGCGCTTTGCGGCGCATCCGCCCTCTTTCCCGGAGGCGGCGACCGCCGCGCCCCGGCACAGGAGGCCGCATGCTTGCCTTTGACATCACCACCCAGGGCCGTTGCCGGATGCACGACATCACCGGCGAGGTCCGCCGCCTCCTGCGCGAGGCCCTGACGCAGTTCCCCGGCCCGCGCAGCGGCGCGCTGGCCCTCTTCTGCCCGCACACCACCTGCGGTCTGACCATCAACGAAGGCGCGGACCCGGACGTCTGCCGAGATATGGAAGGCTTCTTCCGCCGTCTCGTCCCGCAGGACCCGGCCTTTGCCCATGCCGAAGGCAACAGTGACGCTCACATCAAATGCACCCTGCACGGCCCGTCCCTGCTGGTGCTCGTGGAGGACGGCGAGCTGCGCCTCGGCACCTGGCAGGCCATCTATCTTTGCGAAGGCGACGGCCCGCGTCGCCGCTCCGTCTGGGCGCAATGGCTGCCCGGCCCGCGCTGAGCCCGCGCCTCCCCCTCCGCCTGCTGCGTGCCGCTTTTCCCCGGCGGCGAAACAGGCTATGCTCATCTTTCCGCTCCGGGCGGACCGTCAGGCCGCCCTTACCTTCCCACCAACCTTGCGAGGTGACCTATGAGCATACCCCATGACGTCGATCTCATCCTGACGCTGGCCGGCGGTCTGACGGCCGCTACGGTGCTGGGCTTCCTCACGCAGAAACTGCGTCTTTCCCCGCTGGTGGGTTATCTGCTGGCGGGCGTGCTGGTAGGCCCCTATTCGCCCGGCTTCGTGGCGGATGCCTCCACCGCCTCCCAATGCGCGGAGATCGGCATCATCCTGCTCATGTTCGGCGTCGGCCTGCATTTCCATCTCAAGGATCTGCTGGCCGTTCGGCATATCGCCGTCAGCGGCGCGCTCATCCAGATAGCCGCCGCCACCCTGGCCGGGGCCGCCGTCTTCTGTCTGCTGGGCGGCAGCCTCATGGCCGGTCTGGTGTTCGGCATGTCCATCTCCGTGGCCAGCACCGTGGTGCTGACCCGCGTCATGGGCGACAACGGCCTCCTCCACACCCGTGCCGGGCATGTGGCGCTGGGCTGGCTGGTGGTGGAGGACCTCTTCACCATCCTGCTGCTGGTGCTGCTGCCCACCGTGCTTTCCCCGGATGCCGGGCCGCTCTGGAGCACGCTGGGCCTGACCGTCCTCAAGCTGGCGGGCCTCACGGCCTTCATGCTGCTTGCCGGCCAGAAGCTCATCCCCTTGCTGCTGGGCTGGGTGGCCCGCACCGGCACCCGCGACCTCTTCACCCTGGCCGTGCTGGCGCTGGCCCTGGGCATCGCCGTGGGCGCGGCCCTGCTTTTCGATGCATCCATGGCCCTGGGGGCCTTTCTGGCGGGTATGGTGGTGGGTCAGTCCGATTTCAGCGCCCGCGCCGCCGCCGAGGCCCTCCCCCTGCGTGACGCCTTTGCCGTGCTCTTCTTCGTCTCCGTGGGGATGCTCTTCGACCCGCTGGCCCTGCTGGACGACTGGCCGCTCATGCTCCTGACCTTCGGCATCATCGTGCTCATCAAGCCCATGACCGCCTTCACCGTCTGCCGCCTCTTCCGCCGCCCCCCGCGTGAAGCGCTGGCCGTGGGGCTCTCCCTGGGCCAGATCGGGGAGTTCTCCTTCATCCTCGCCGGCGTGGGCGCGACTTACGGCCTCTTCGGTCCTGAAGTCAACAATGCCGTCATCCCCGCGGCCATCCTGTCCATCACCCTCAATCCGCTGCTCTTCCCGCAGCTCGGCCGCCTGTCCCGCTGGCTGGAGGCTCGCCGCCCGGCCTTCGTGCCCGACGCCGCCGAAGAGGACGCCGCCCCGAGCGGCGACGTCATCGTCGTGGGTTACGGCCCCACCGGCGAGGCCCTCTGCCGCATCCTCGAAGACTTCCACCTGCGGCCCGTCATCATCGAAGCCAATATCGACACCGTCCGCCGCCTGCGGCAGGAAGGCCGCCACGCCCTGCACGGCAACGCCACCCAGGCCGAAGTGCTCCTCCAGGCCGGACTGGCCGACGCCACGGCCCTGCTCCTGACCTCGGCGGGCATCCCCGCGGCGGACGTCATCAGCATCGCCCGCGGCATCAATCCGCATATCCGCATCTGGGCCCATACCGCCTACCTGAGCCAGGCCCGCGCTCTGCGGGCGCAAGGCGTGCAGGACGCCTTCAGCGGCGAAGGCGAAGTGGCGCTGGCCCTTTCCGCCGCCCTGCTGCGGGATCTCGGCGCGGCCCCGGCCTTCATCGACGCCGAACGCGACCGCCTGCGCGCCCGTTGGAGCTATCCCGACGCCGCAACGCCCCCGCCCGCCGACACGCCCGAAGCCGGCCGGCCCGCCGCCCGCTGAACGACCGGCATCCCACCGGAAAGAGGAAGCCCGCCGTGATCGTGCATCTGGACATGGACGCCTTCTTTGCCTCCGTGGAGCAGCTCGACGATCCCGACCTGCGCGGCAAGCCGGTCATCATCGGCGGCGGCAGCCGGGGCGTCGTCTCCACCGCCTCCTACGAAGCGCGCGTCTTCGGCGTGCGCTCCGCCATGCCCATCGCCACGGCTCGCAAGCTCTGTCCGCAAGGCATCTTCGTGCGCGGCCGCATGCGGCGCTATGTGGAGCTCTCCCGCCGCATCATGGATGCCCTGCGCAACTTCTCCCCCCTCGTGGAGCCCGCCAGCGTGGACGAGGCCTATCTGGACGCCTCCGGCCTGGAACGCCTCTTCGGCCCGCCGGAACAGCTCCTGCCCGCCATCAAGGCCCGCGTGGCCGAAGTCACCGGCGGCCTGACCTGCTCCGTCGGGGCCGCGCCAGTAAAATTCCTCGCCAAGATCTGTTCCGAGGTCAACAAGCCCGACGGCATCTTCATCCTGCCCGCCGATCAGGTGGACGCCTTCCTCCTCTCCCTGACCGTGGAGCGCCTGCCCGGCGTGGGCAAGCGCATGGCCCGCGACCTCCACGCCCTCGGCATCTCCCGCGTGGAGCACCTGCGCCGCTACAGCCCCGACTTCATGGAACGCCGCTTCGGCAAGTGGGGACGGGAACTCCTGCGCCGCGCCCACGGCATCGACCCCCGCCCCGTCTGCCCGGAGCACGTCGCCAAAAGCGAAAGCGCCGAGACCACCTTTGCCGAAGATACCCGCGACCGCGCCTTTCTGGAAAAAAAGCTCCTCGGCCATGCCGAACGCGTGGGCGCGTCCCTGCGGCGGCACGGCTGGCAAGGCCGCACCATCACCCTGAAGATCAAGTTCGCCGACTTCCGCCAGATCACCCGCTCACGTACCCTCCCCGGCCCCACCTGCGCCACCCAGACCATTTTTGAGACCGCCTGCGACCTCCTGCGTCAGGAACCCCTGCCCCTGCCCGTCCGCCTCGTGGGGCTCGGCGTCTCCGGCTTCGAAGCCCCGCCCCCGCAACAGGCCATGCTGCCGGGCCTCCCCTCCCTCGACAAACACGACCCGCAAGAGGAAGAACGCCGCCTGCGCCTCGACAAGGCCCTCGACAGCCTGCGCCACAAATTCGGCACGCAGGCCGTCCAGCGCGGCCGCCTCTTCACCCCGCCGGATACGGAGTGATTTTTGGGGGAGGTGGTGTCTGTTTTTTTTCGTGGGGGGAAGGGCCCCTTTGTGGACAAAGGGGCCCTT
>DWYJ01000003.1 GCA_019118745.1 Candidatus Desulfovibrio gallistercoris
AGGGGAACCCCGCCCGCGCCGGCGGCGGGGGTTCCCCTCCCCCCAAAATACGCTGCCCCTCCGGCAACAGCGCCTAAACGGCGGCCTCCAGCAGCATATTGTCCCGGTGGATGACTTCGGGATAATGGGCGTCGCCCAGGATGGCCGCCACTTCGATGCGTTTGAGACCCATGATCTTCCGCAGGTCCGGGGCGCTGTAGTTGCTCAGGCCCACGCCGAGGGTGGCGCTGCCGCCGTCCGCATCGAGGCGGGCGATGCGCACGAGCGCTCCCTGCTGGAAGTTGCCTTCCACCTGCCGGACGCCGCCGGGCAGCAGGCTGCCGCCCCGGTTTTGCAGGGCTTCCGCCGCGCCAGAATCCACTAAGACCGTGCCCGTGGGATCGGACTGGTAGGCGAGCCAGAACTTCCGGCGGGAAATGGCGTGCTCGGCCGGGCGCACCCAGGTGCCCACATCCTCTCCGGCAAAGGCCCGGCACATGACGTCCGGCTGACGGCCGGGCAGGATGAGCGTGGGCACGCCGAGCTGTGCGGCGCGGCGGGCCGCGGTGAGCTTGGAATACATGCCGCCGGTGCCGACGGTGGTCTTGCCACCGCAGAGCTTGCCGAGATCCAGCTCGCCCACGTTCTCCACACAGGGCATGACGCCCACATTGGGATCTTCCTGCGGGTTGCCTGCCAGCACGCCGGGGGCGGAGGTCAGGTTGATGAAGAGGTCCGCACCGGTCAGATTGACCAGCAGACTGGAAAGGCAGTCATTGTCCCCGAACTTCAGTTCCGCCACGGAAACGGTGTCGTTCTCGTTGACGATGGGCAGGACGTCCCATTGCAGCAGTTCGGCAAAGGTATTGCGCGCATTGAGGAAGCGCTGCCGCGCCCGCAGGTCGTCGCGGGTGAGCAGCACCTGCGCGGTGGGCAGCCCGTGAGGGGCAAAGACCTTGTCCCAGGCCCGCATAAGCTGGCCCTGTCCCACGGCTGCGGCGGCCTGACGGGCGGCCAGGCCCACCACGTCAAAATGGCGTTCGTGACGGGCAAGGGTGGCGCGTCCCGCCGCCACGGCGGCGGAGGACACCAGGATGAGCCGCCGGGCGGGGCCTTCGCCGTTGGCGGCATCCGGCATGCCGAGCCCGCCGCGCAGGGCCGCCATCTGGGCCGCGATATTTTCCAGCACCGACGCGCAGAGACCGGAGGGGTCCGTCAGCACGGCGCTGCCGATTTTGATGATCACGAGGCGGGCATGCGCCAGCGCCGCACGCTTTTCCTCTCGCCAGTCCACAGGGCGGGTCTTCATATGTCCTCCGGCCGGAGCCCGGTCGATCATTCTCGGGTATAGATGACCTCGATGTCCTCGAAATCGTCCTCTTCCACGTCGGGAGCATCCCAGGCGCGGTGCAGGGGATCGTGCGTCTCCAGAGTATCACGCATGCGCCAGAGTTCGGCGACGAGCGGCTCCAGTCCCTCGCCCTCACGCGCGGAGATGAAGAAGACCTGCCGTCCGTCGGCGGCGGCACGCTCCCGCAGGGCGTCCACGCGTTCGGGCGTCACGAGGTCGATCTTGTTCACCACCTCGATCTGCCGCCGCTGGCCGAGCTCCTCACTGAAGCGCCGCAACTCCTCGTTGATGAGTTCAAAACCGGCCCACGGGTCGTCATCGTTCACGTCCTCGATGCTCAGGATATGCACGAGGAAGCGCGTACGCTCCACATGCTTGAGGAAGCGGTGCCCCAGGCCCTGCCCCTCGTGCGCCCCCTCGATGAGGCCGGGGATGTCGGCGATGACCATACGGCGATCCGGGTCGTATTCGTCGATCATGACCCCCAGATTGGGCGTCAGCGTGGTGAAGGGATAGGCGGCGATCTTGGGACGGGCGGCCGAGACCTGCGAGATGAAGGTGGACTTGCCGGCATTGGGCAGGCCCAGCAGGCCGGCATCGGCCAGGATCTTCAGCTCGAGGCGCAGGTTCACCACCTCGCCGGGCTCGCCGGGCTGGGCGAAACGCGGCGCGCGCATGGTGGAGGTCTTGAAGTGCTCATTGCCCTTGCCGCCGCGGCCGCCCTGCGCCACCAGCACTTCCTGTCCGGCTTCGCTCAGGTCGGCGAGCAGCCGCTCGCCGTCCTCATCCACGGCATAGGCCAGCGTGCCCACCGGCAGGTCGAGCACCAGATCCTCGCCGTTCTTGCCGTCGCACTGACTGCCCATGCCGGGCTGGCCGTTGCGGGCCTCATAGAGGCGCTTGAGGCGGAAGTCATAGAGGGAGAGCAGGCGCGGCTCGGCCCGCAGGATGACCGAACCGCCGTTGCCGCCGTTGCCGCCATTGGGGCCGCCGCGCGGCACAAACTTCTCACGGCGGAAGGATACGCAGCCGTGGCCTCCCTTGCCGGCGCGAACCTGGATGCGGGCTTCGTCCACAAATCTCATGCGGGCTCCGTGCCGTTGGGGACAACGGCGGTAAAAGATCCATCTGCTGCGCAAACAGCAAAAGGGAAGAAGCCCTGCGGCCTCTTCCCCGAAAAATTGCCTCCAGCCGCGACCGGACTAGTCGACGGCGGGGGTTTCCACGTGAACGCGGGTCAGCACGCGGCGCTTGCGGGTGTACTTTTCATAGCGCACCACGCCGTCGACCTTGGCGAACAGGGTGTAGTCCCTGCCCATGCCCACGTTCTCACCGGGATAGATCCGGGTCCCAAGCTGACGCACGAGGATGTTGCCCGCCAGCACCTGCTGCCCGCCAAAACGCTTGACGCCGCGTCTTTGGCCCGCACTGTCGCGGCCGTTGCGCGAAGAGCCGCCTGCTTTCTTATGAGCCATGATTTACTCCTTGCTTGCGCGCCGGGGCGCGGCTAGCCGTTGATGCTCTTGACGCGAATGGTGGTGTAGTCCTGGCGGTGACCGCGCAGCTTGCGCGAGTCATTACGACGCCAGCGCTTGAAGACCATCACCTTGGCGCCGCGGCCGTGTTCCACCACTTCAGCGGTGACAGCGGCATTGGCGACGTAGGGAGCGCCCACCTTGCACTGGCCGCCGCCGATCATCAGCACCTTGTCCAGCGTGATTTCGCTGCCGGCCTGCGCGGACAGCTTTTCCACGACCACTTTGGAACCTTCTTCCACGCGGTACTGCTTACCGCCGGTTTCAATAATAGCGTACATGCTCGACCTCCGAAAAGAGAAAGGCTTTTTTGCCTCATTATTCACTGAATGTCAATGCGGTTTTTCGCATTGCCGCCGCTGGCTCTTAGCACGATTCACACGACATGGCAAGCAAAAGCCTTGTCCTTTCCTCATTTTCTCCCGCGGCCCGCCGCTTGCGGCCCTGCCGCGAAATCCGTACAAGAGGGCATGGCCGCCGATACCCCTCTCCTCTTTATAGATGCGCTCGCCCACGACGGGCGCGGCATCGCCCGCACGCCGGACGGCGTGGTCTTCGTGTCCGACAGCCTGCCCGGCCAGACGGTCAGGGCCCGCCTGCTGCGGCGCAAGGCGAACTTTGCCGAAGCCTGCCGTCTGGAACTCGTGCAGGCCGGGCCCGACGACCGCGCTCCGCTCTGTCCGCATCAGGCGCAGTGCGGCGGTTGCGCCTGGCAGTGCCTTGCCCGTCCGGCCCAGCTGCGCTGGAAGGAGCGGTTATTGCGGGATGCGCTGCAACGCATCGGCAAACTGACGGCGCCGCCGCTGCTCCCCATCCTCGCCGATGCGCAGGAGACGCATTTCCGCAACAAGATGGAATTCGCCTTCGGCATGACGGCCGACGACTCCTCGCCTGGCGGCAGGCTCTGCCTCGGCCTGCGGGAGCGGGGCGGACTTGCGGTCGCTCCCGTGCCGGACTGTCGCCTCCTGCCCCCGGAAGCGCTGGCCATCATCCGTTCGGCGGAAGAGCTGGCGTGCGAGCTTTCGGCCGGCGATCCCCATCTGGCCGCCCACAGCCCCTCCCCTCGTCCTGCCCGCAACGGGCAGAAGCGTCCACGACAGAGCGGGAACAGAGGGTTCTGGCGTTTCCTCACTTTGCGGCTCGGCCTTGCGCCGCATGGCGACCTCACGCCGCAGCAGGCGCTCGACAGGCCGCAGGACCGGCAGGCCTGGGCCGTCTGCCTGACCAGCCCCGGCGATGCCCGGCAGCGCCGTCTCGTACGCACGCTGGGCGAACGCCTGCTGGCACGCCATCCGCAACTGGCGGCCTTCATCCACGAAGAACGCACGCGGGATGACGCCCTTGCCCAGGGGGAGCGGCGCGTCCTCTGTCTGGACGCCTCCGATAGGGGCGAGGAGGAGGGCGGGCTGCTCCGCCTGCCGCTGGGCGGCCAGTGGTTCACGCTGGATGCGGCCTCTTTTTTCCAGGTCAATACGGACGCGGCCCAGCTGCTTGCCCGTGAAGTGCTGGAACAATTGCAGCCTGTTCTGAACAGGGGGGGAGGGCCGTCCGCCGGGGCCCGACTGCTGGACCTCTACTGCGGCGTGGGCGCGCCGGGCCTGCTCGTGGCGCGGCATGCCGCCGAGACCTGCGGGATCGAATACGATGCGCGCGCCGTCCGGCTGGCCCGACGCAATGCGGCCGCGCTCGGCTGCCGGGGCGTCTGGCAGGCCGGGGATGCCGGGAAGCTCCTGACGAAGCGAGCGGATGCGCCCGGCAGCTTCGACGTCGCGCTGGTGGATCCGCCGCGGGCCGGCATGGACGCCGCCGTGCGGGAACATCTGCTGCGCCTGCGCCCGCCGCATATCCTGCTCGTTTCCTGCAATCCCGCCACTCTGGCGCGGGACGCCGCCTGTCTGGCGCAGGACTACGAACCGCTGGCCATCCGCCCTGTGGATCTTTTCCCCCACACGCCGCATCTGGAGTCCGTCAGCCTCTGGCAGCGCCGCCGAGGCGTTTCAGGATAAATTTTACAAATAATTTCAATAGATAAAACAATAAAGCTGTACATGCCCCGTTTGCCTTCGAGGGGGGAGTCGCCTCGCGTCCCGGACTCTTCCCTCAAACAGGTGACGAATAGCGTTGACAGGCTTTACGCCGCGGCGCGCAGCGCGACATTGACGATTTGGGCTGCCGCTGGTAAGGTATCAGGCGACCATTGGCAGGTGCGGCATGGTCCGCCGGACGACAGACACGGGGTTCGCATGTCCTTCAGGGAAATTTTGCAGCAACAGCAGCGCGGCCTCGAATTCATGGGGAATGTCGGGGTCATCGGGCTGCACATGGTCAGCGGGCCTCTCGTAGGCGTGGCCATCGGATATGGCCTGGACGCCTGGCTGGATACCGGCCCCTGGTGCAAGCTGATCTTTCTGCTCGTGGGCATCGGCGCGGGTTTCCTCAACGTCTATCGGGACAGCCGCCGCCTGCTCGACCGCATGGCGCGCGAGGACGCCCGGCGCAAGGGCAGGCAGGAGGCCGGACAGGCCGCCGAAGACGGCCCGGCGCATGGACAGCCGCCCGCCACGGACGCGGAGCAACGGCATGACCGTCCCTGAGAGCGCGCGCGACCTGCGGCAACGGCTGGACGGCTGGCTGTGGCGGCGCGGCATCTGTCATATGCAGATCCTACCCCTGCTGCGGAACCTGCTGCTGACCTCAGCGCTGCTCTTGCTGGCGGGCGGTCTGATGGCCGCGCTGGGCCCCGGCCCGGCCGTGCTCTGGGCCGGGACAGGCTGTGCGCTGATGACATGGATTTTCTGGGAGCTTGCGCGTTTCTTTCTTCGCCGCTCCCTGAAGAATGACGGCATGGCGGTGCTGCCCCTGCTGCTGATGCGCTGGGGGCTGCGCCTGATCGTCGGGGCCGGTCTGGTCTATCTGGTCCTTATCGTGGGCAAGGCCTCGCCGATGGCCTTCGTGGCCGGTCTGGTGCTTGCCGAGATCATCGCCCTTGTCAGTTACGTTCGCGCCGGCAGGCGCTGAACCCATACCGGCGCCGCCCGACAGGGGCGACGCACAAGAGGAGGCTCCTATGGCTGGTGGTTTGCCGCATCCGGTACTGCTCTCCACCTTTCTGGACATGGATGAAGTCATCATCAATGGTCAGGCAGTGGAATTCAAGCACGTCTTTTATTCCTGGGTCTGCATGGCCGTCCTCTTCATTCTGGCCTTCATCGTCCGCCGCCGCCTCACGCTGGTGCCGGGACGCCTGCAGAATGTCTTTGAGGCCATCGTCGACACCATAGAGAATTTCGTCTGCGGCAGCATGGGAGAAGCGGGACGCAAATTCGTGCCCCTGCTGGCGGGCATCTTCATCTACATTTTCTCCATGAACATCATGGGCCTCATCCCCGGTCTCGACGCGCCCACGGCCAACCTGAACACCACGGTCTGCATGGCCCTCTTCGTGCTCGTCTTCTACAATGCCGTGGGCCTCTGGAAGTGGAAGGCCCACTATGTGCACCACTTCACCGGCCCGTCCAAGTTCCTCGTGCCGCTCATGTTCCCGCTGGAGATCGTGTCGCACCTCTCGCGTCCGGTCTCGTTGTCGCTCCGTCTTTTCGGCAACATCCGCGGTGAAGAAATCGTCATGATCCTCTTCTTCGTCATGGCGCCCATCCTGGGGACCATCCCGATCTACGCCCTCTTCCTGCTCGGCAAGACCATGCAGGCCTTCGTCTTCTTCATCCTGACGATGGTCTACATCAAGGGCGCTCTGGAAGCCCCGGAACATTGATCCTGTGGGGAATGGTCGCTTGCGACCCAACAATAAACCGTTCTAGGAGTTCATGATGCGTAAACTTCTTCTCACCCTGCTGAATACGGTGGCTCTGCTCGGCATGGCCAGCATGGCCTTCGCCGCCAACCAGCTCGATTCCTCCTCCCTCGGCACGGCCTGCCTGGCCGCCGCTCTGGGTATCGGCATCGCCGCTTTCGGCTGCGCCATCGGCATGGGTCTCGGCCTCAAGGGCGCTACCGAGGGCATCTCCCGCAATCCCGACGCCAGCGGCAAAGTGACCGGTACCATGATCCTGGCCTTCGCCTTCATCGAATCTCTGGCCATTTACGCTCTGGTCATCAGCTTCATCCTGCTGTACGCCAACCCCTATGCGTAATCGCTGAGCACAACGGCATTCCAGAGAGGGGGGCTCCGGCCCCCCTTTTTTCATGCCCTGCGCTCGCGCCTGCCCCATCCGCCCGCCGGGGCGAGACAACGAATGAAAAGCTTTTTCATCTTTGTCCCCCGCTCTTCCCTTGCGTGGTGAAAAAAATTGCAGTACGTTTGCAAAAACTTTATTTCACAACAGAGCAGGCGGCTCTCAACAGGACATATTCATGGTCAACCAGCCCAAGAGCAAACACATCCCCCGTGCCACCATCCAGCGGCTTGCCACCTACGTGCAAGTGCTGGAGAATCTTTCCCGCGACGGCGTAGAGGTCATCTCGTCCAATCCTCTGGCCGAGGCCTGCGGCGTCAACGGCTCACAGGTCCGCAAGGATCTTGCCTACTTTGGGGAATTCGGCATACGCGGCGTGGGCTATCATGTGACTTCGCTCATCGCCTCCATCACTTCGGCGCTGGGGGTGGACCGTGAATGGCGCATGGCGCTGGTCGGCGTGGGCAACCTCGGCAAGGCCATCCTCAATCATGGCGAGTTCCGCGCGCGCGGCTTCAATATCGTCGGCATCTTCGACTGCGACCCCTTCAAGATAGGTGAAATCGTTCACGGCCTGGAAGTGCATTGCACCAAGGATCTGCGGAGCATCGTGACCGAGCAGCATATCGAGATCGGCATCATCACCACGCCGCCGGAACGGGCGCAGCGCGCGGCGCAGCACCTCATGGACGCCGGCCTTACCAGCATCCTCAACTTCGCGCCCGCCCGCATCAAGGTGCCCGAACACGTCACCGTCGAATACGTGGACTTTTTCCATCACCTCTATTCGCTGGCTTTCAAGCACCATCAGGAACATGCCTGATGCCGGACGCCGTCAGGCGGGCAGCCTGGCGGAACGCTATCTGGACGCCCTGTCCTTCCTCAGCCGCCTTGTCACACGTCCCGGGCAAACGGAACGACGCTTCCAGGCCTGCCTGTCGGCCTTTGCGCCTGCCGGGATGACGCTGGGCCTGTTCTGGACTATCCTTGCCTTCGCGGCGATGCACTTTGCCGCCGCAGCCGGTGTTTCCCCGGCGCTCTCCCCGCTTGTGGGAGGCTGGATCTGGCTGCTGGCCCTGCTCTGGACGACGCGGGCCCTGCACTGGGACGGCGTGGCGGACCTGGCCGACGCCTGCGGCAGCGGCGCCAGTGGAGAACGCTTCTGGCAGATCATGCGCGACAGCCGCCTGGGAGCCTTCGGCGCGCTGGCCGTCTGCGCGGGCCTTGTCGGCTGTCTTCTGCTGGCGGCGGCCCACCTTGAGCAGGGCAACTGGCTGTTGCTGATGCTCGCGCCCGCCTGGGGACGCGCCAGCTCGCTGCTGCTGGCGGCTTCAGCGCCGCCGCAAGGCGGCGGCAGCCTCGGCCGGCTGGTCTGCTCCGCCATGACGCCCCGCCTTGCGCGGCAACAGCGCCTGTGGCTGGCCGCCATGATGCTGCTGACCTGGCTGACGGGCGTCCCTGTCTGGCAAGTCCTGCTCCTGCTGGCGGGGCAATGTCTGCTGCAGGGCAAGCTTCGCCGCACGGCCCTGGATCACGGCGGCCTTTCCGGAGATTTTCTGGGAGCGGACATCGAGCTGGCGCAGCTCTGGTTCCTGCTGGCGCTGCTTTGAGCGCTTAGGGCCTGTTAACACTATTTGCTGTTTGTTTGGGGGGAAGGGAAACCCCTCCGCCGGCGCGAGAGGGGTTTCCCTTCCCCCCAAGCCCCCCATCCCTTCCCCAGCGCGCGTTTACCGGGGAAGAGGCAGAGACACGAGGCGACCCCG
>DWYJ01000040.1 GCA_019118745.1 Candidatus Desulfovibrio gallistercoris
GGCTTGGGGGGAAGGGAAACCCCTCCAGCGCTGGCGGAGGGGTTTCCCTTCCCCCCAAACAATGAATAGTATTGACAGCCTCTTTCGGGCGGTGGTCATACTTCCGCACCGGCCGTCAAAAGTTGTTCGACGATCACGGTGGAGCCGTTTTCGGTGGCGTAGTGCAGCGCGCTGTGTTGCAGGTTGTCCACCAGATTGACATCCGCGCCATTTTCGATGAGCAGGGCCGTCATGTCGTTGTAGCCTTCGCGGGCCGCCAGGATCAGCGGCGTTTCGCCGTCCAGATCCCGCAGGTTGCAGTCCGCGCCGCCCCGCAGCAATGTTCTGGCGATGGCGTCGTTGCCTTCCGAGGCCGCATAGTGCAGCGGCGAGAAGCCGTCCAGCAGTTTGCGGTTGGGGTCCGCGCCTGCCTTGAGCAGGATCTCCACCAGATAGACGTTCTGGTTCCGGCACGCCAGCAGCAGGGGAGTTTCTCCTTCGTCGTTGGGCGCGTCGATATCCGCTTGCCCGTTGCGGAGCAGCGCCTCCACCACTTCGCTCTGGTTCTGCTTGCAGGCCTGGTGCAGCACCGTGTTCCCCGCATGGTCCTTCCGGCCCCGGCCGTCCTCCAGCAGGGCGACGACATCCCGCATGCCGTTTGCAGCGGCATAGTCAAGCGCCGTATGGCCTTCCTCATCGGTCAGCGTCTTGTCCGCTCCCAGTTCCAGCAAAAAGCGGCAAGCCTCGCTCCTCCCGTACGTGGCCGCATAGATCAGCGGGGTCCTGCCTTCGCTGTCTGTCCCGTCCAGCTCCACGCCCTTGTCGTGCAACAGGCGGATGATGTCCTTGTTGCCCGTCTGAGCGGCCAGGTGCAGCGCCGTGCGGCTTTGGTTGTCCGCGATGGTCGCGTCCACTCCGGCGTCCAGCAGGAGTTTCACGATGTCCCGGGAGCCTTTGGCGCTGGCATGGTGCAGCGGCGTGGCGCCCTGCGCGTCACGTTTGTCGAGCTGGATCCCGCCTTTTTTCAAGAAAGTCTGCACGATGCCTTTCTGCCCGTTCTTGCAGGCCGTCAGCAACATATTGTCAAGATTTATCGCCATGATGAACCCTCCCGAGCCAGCTTATCCCATATGCGACAGCAAAAGTTTGACCAGAGCGGCATTATCCTGCTCCACCGCATAATCCAGGGCTGTTTTCCCGGACAGGTTGACCGCGCCGACGTCCGGCTCGCCGTGATCCAGCATCAGCCTCGCCATGTCCACAGCGGTGGGGGCGGAGGCATGGCGCGCCGCATAGTGCAGGGCCGTGTTTCCCTCCACATCCCGCAGCGTCACGTCCGCCCCGCCATCCAGCAGCGCAAGCTGCACGTCTTCCCAGTCCCGGAAATTCCCCGTGCAGGACAGCATCAGCGGCGTTTGGCCCGCATCGTTTTTTCGGTCTACGTCCGCGCCAAGCCTGACCGCTTCCTCCACGACCATGTGGGCAACGCTGTTCGTGCCTGTACCTCTGACGTCCTGCGAGGCGCAGGCCAGCCCCAGAAGGCAGTCGCCCTGATCGTTGAGGTTGCTGTCCAGGTCGAAGCCATATTGCACGAGGAGCGCCACCAGCTGCTCCGCCAGACGGTCCCGATAAAGGTTTTTCGGCGCGTGCATCCTGATCTGCGGGCTGAACAAAGCCGCGATGGGCGGTTCTCCCGCGCTGTTTTTCAGGGAGGGATCCGCTCCCAGCTCCAGCAGCAGGGAGGTCATGGGGATGTTGCACGTCCGGCAGGCGACCGCCAGCGGAGAAAGCCCCTCAAAGCTTTTCGCTTCGCTGATGGCGTTGATGTCTTCGCCCATGCTCACCAGGGTGCGCACCGCCTCCTCGTCGCTGTAGCGCACGGCCTGATGGAGCGTCATGCCGCCTGCCGCGATCCTTTGCTTCCCCTCCTGGCTTTTCTCTTCCGTGGGGGACAAGCTGCCGTCCAGCAGGGCCGCGATCTTCTTTGCGCCGGCGCGCACCGCCAGCGTGTGGGCCGTCTCGAGCATGTCGTTTTCCGCTTCCGGGTCCACCCCGGCTTCCATCAGGAGCACGGCACAGCGGAACAGGTCTTCCAGCTTTTCCTCGATGCCGCGTTTTCTCCGCTCCAGCTCTTCCAGAGAGATGGGGCTGCGTTGCTTGACCGGCAGGGAAGCCTCGTTGCGTTTCTCCCTGATCTCTCTCTCCACAGCGTTCAGCCCATCCAGCGGATTGCGGCAGGCTTCCACGAGCAGATGCAGCCCCGTATTTCCGCGTTCGTCTTTCCTGTTCAGCTTCACGCCGCGCTCCGACAGAGCGCGCAGAAACTCCACGTTGCCCGCCTCCGCAGCGACATGGTAGCAGAACTTCCCGCAGGAATCCCGCCGCGACGTGCCGGCCCCGGCGTCAAGCAGCGCCAGGGCGGAGCGGTAGATGTCCCCTTGCCGCGGGGCGTAGTTGCTGGAAAATCCCTTTTGCGCCAGAAGGAACAGCGGGAGCGCCCCATAGCCGGAAGCCTGATTGGGCTTCAGCCCCTGTTCCAGCAGCCAGGCGATCGCTTCCGGGTGCGCGTTCTGGCTGGCGATGTACAGCAGATTGGCGTCACCGTAGCCGCTGGCCGTGGCGTTGAGCGCACACTGCTGATACATGAGGAAGATGGCCTCGGGATCCGCGTCTTTTTGATACGCGCCCCAGATCTCCATGATATCCATGTCATATCCTCTTTTCCGCTGTTTGAAGCAGGGCGTTTTCCACATTGGCAAAGCATTTTCCCCGCAGCGAGGCCGTCAGGCTCCGCACACGTGCCCCGTCACCCTGCTGTGCGCAGAGGTCGATAAGCAGCCGCAGGATACGCTCCCGCGCATAGTCGGGCAAACAGAGGGCCTCTTCTTCACGCATGGGAAAGCGGTATTGCGCCTGTCCGCACTGTCGCTCGTACAAAACGTGCAGGACGTCCTCCTCGCCGGAGGGCTTCACTTGCTCTTTTTTTCCAGCCTTGAGGCAGGACAGGGCCTTTTCGAGGCAGGAGATCGCCCGCTCCGGCTGTCCGGCCTCTTCCAGACAAAGCGCCGTGTTATACAACAGCGGCGCCGTCCGCGCTCCCGACGCGGACAGGCGTTGCAACAGGCGGAAGCACTCGGCCGTCGCGCCCTGTTCATAGAGCGTGCAGGCCAGAGCCATCACGGCTTCTTCTTTTGCGGGGAGCGTCGGAGCCGCCCCGTTCGGCATGCTGTCCATATGTCCTGCCTTTGCGCGGCAACTGCCGCCGTATTGCCGTAATCTAGCGAAGCCATACCAACTAAACAAGCGCTTTCAGCATTTTCGTGATGAGCGGGGAGGCGGCGTTCCGTCCTGCGAGGGAGGCGCGAGCCGGAGAGGTATACCCTGAGCATGCGAAGCGGGCGGACCGTATCCGGCAAAGAAGCCGGACAAACGCGGTAAAAAGCCTGCGAAAGCTGCGCCGGGGGCTTTTCTCTGGTATGGGCTGCATGCTAAGGTCATCAAAAAAAGGATGCTGCCATGCCCGAACTGCCTGAAGTGGAAACCGTCGTCCGAACCTTGCGCCCGCAGGTGCTCAATGCCCGCATACTGGGCGTGGAGCTTTTGCGGCCGTCCATCGTCCTGCCGGAGAGCCTGCCGCTGGAATCTTTATGCGGCTGCCGCATCAGCGCCGTGGACAGGCGCGGCAAGCTGATCCTGCTGCGCATGCTGGCGGAAAGCGGACGTGACGGCGGCCCGGAGCGCCCGGATCTTCTTGTGGTGCACCTGCGCATGACCGGACGGCTCATGCCGCACCCGGCGGGCACGCCGCCGCATGCGCACACGCGCTGTCTGTTCCATCTGGAAGGGCCGCAGGGGTCGTCTGTCCTGTTTTTTGACGATGTGCGCGCTTTTGGAGTGCTTTTTGCCGCCACGGACGCCCTGCTTGCGGCATGGCCTTTCTGGCAGGAGCTGGGGCCGGAACCGCTGGTCGTGCCGCCGGATGCGCTGGCGCGGCAGCTGGCTCCCCGCTTTGCCGGCCGGCGCGGAGCGGTGAAGTCACTGCTGCTGGATCAGGGCGTGCTGGCGGGGATAGGCAATATCTATGCGGATGAAGCGTTGTTCCGCGCGGGCATCGACCCGCGCAGGGCGGCGCAGACGCTGGATGATCAGGCGCTGCTGCGGCTTTGCCGGGCGTTGCAGGAGGTGCTGCGCCTGTCCATCGCCCAGTGCGGCAGCTCCATCCGCGACTACCGGGACGCCAACGGCAATGTGGGTGCGTTCCAGAACAGTTTCGCCGTCTACGGACGCGGCGAAGAGCCGTGCCATACCTGCGGCAGACCGCTGGAAAAGGCGCGCATCGCCGGACGGGCCACGGTGTTTTGTCCGCACTGCCAGCGGTAGCGACAGGGCGAGACTGGGGCAGGGGCGCGTGCCGTCCCTCCGCGTTCTTCCATCCTCCCGGTAAAAGCGCGCTGGGGAAGGGATGGGGGGCTTGGGGGGAAGGGAAACCCGCTCCCGCGCTGGCAGCGACCCGACGGGCGGCCCGCAGGGCCGTGCCCGTTAGGCGACACAGGAGCCTTACGGGCATCGACAGCAGAGCGAGGGGTTTCCCTTCCCCCCAACAGGCGGCAAATAGTGTTAACAGGCCCTAATCACGGGCATGAGCGGCGGTCCGCCGTCCGCGCAGGGCCTGCCGGCCTTCCCAGACCAGCACGAGGGAGAGCAGGAGCAGCAGAACGGCGATGGCGGCCTGCATGCCGGCCACAAAGCCGCCTGTACCGGCCAGCAGTCTGCCGCCCTGTTCCCGGATGGTCAGCACCAGCGAGCTCAGGGTCACCAGCAGCATGAAGAGCATGGGCAGGAGGAACATGCCGTTGCGGCGGGCAAGGTCTTGCAGCCAGCAGGCCACGGCCAGCAGGGCCAGAGCGGCCAGCAGCTGATTGGCCGCGCCGAAGAGGGGCCATATCTTGGCGTAGCCGCCGAAGCCGAGGCTCATGCCCAGCACCACGGTGATGAGCGTGGCCACGTATTTGTTGGTGAGCACGGCGCGCCAGCCGCGCACGTCCCTGATGCTCTGCCCCGGAGCCAGCCAAAGTTCCTGGAACATGTAGCGTCCCAGTCGGGTGGCCGTATCCAGCGAGGTCATGCAGAAGGTGGACACCGCGAGGATGATCAGCCCGTAGGTGGTGCGGCGGGCTTCGGCGCTGTCCAGACCGATGCTGGCCAGCATCTGGGACAGGCCGTCGGCCAGCACCTGGGTGGGCGTCTGGCTGGTGAAGCTGTTGCCGTTCTGGGTGAAGATGTAGCCCACGGCGATGAGCGAGGCGATGCCCAGCGCGCTTTCGATGAGCATGGAGCCGAAGCCTACGGGGAGGGCGTCGCGTTCGTTGTCAAGCTGTTTGGCGGTGGTGCCGGAGGCCACCAGCGAATGGAAGCCGGAGATGGCCCCGCAGGCGACGGTCACGAAGAGGGCGGGGAAGAGATACTGTCCGTTGACTTCAAAGGCCGTGAACGCGGGCAGCTCGATGACGGGGCGGGCGGCCACGATACCGACGACGGCCGCCAGCATCATGGCATAGAGCAGGAAGGAACTGAGGTAGTCCCGCGGCTGGAGCAGTATCCAGACCGGGGCCACCGAGGCCAGCAGGATGTAGATGCCGATGAGGATCATCCAGTCGTCATAGCGCAGGTAGATGGGATAGTGCAGGCCAAGGGCGATGACGGCCACTATGCCGGCGATGCCCAGCAGGGTCGCCCGGCCCAGCGGCATCTCCCAGCGGTAGACGAGCAGGCCGAACAGCACGGCCAGCACCATGAAGAGCAGGGAAATGGAGGCCGTGGCGCCGTTGACGTCGTTGTGCGCCACGATCCCGGCGGGGCCCGGCGTAAAGCCGTTGAAGGTCCCGGCCACGATGGAGGCGAAGGCCCCCACCACGAGGATGAGGGTCAGGAAGGAAAAGATGATGAACAGGCGCTTGGCGCGCAGGCCGATGCTGCCGGCGATGACTTCGCCGATGGAGCGCCCCTTGTTGCGCAGCGAGGCGAAGAGCGCGCCGAAGTCATGCACCGCGCCGAAGAAGATCCCCCCGATGACCACCCAGAGGAAGCAGGGCAACCAGCCGAAGACCGCCGCCTGGATGGGGCCGTTGATGGGCCCGGCCCCGGCGATGGAGGAAAAGTGATGGCCCAGCACCACCGGCGCTTTGGACGGCACGTAGTCGATGCCGTCGCGCAGTTCGTGGGCGGGAGTGCGCCGGGAAGGATCGATGCCCCAGACTTTTGCCAGCCATTTCCCGTAGAGGCAGTACCCGGCCGCAAGCAGGGCAAAACCGCCGATCAGCAGATACAGTGCGTTCATCGTGGATACTCCGACAGGATGAAAAGGGGATGCAGGGCCTTTTGCACGAGGGCAAGCAGCGCGCCGCGGGCCGCCGCATTGCCCGCATAGAGGGCCGGGCCGCCCTCCGCCGCGCCGGACGGAAGGCGCAGGACGAGGGCGCGCAAGCGCATCCAGCCGCGCAGGCCCCACCAGAAACTTTTGCTGTAGCGGGTGCGCCGTACGGCCCTGGCGGCTCCGGCGTCCAGTTCGCTGCACAGGATAAGGGCGCTCACGTAGGAGACCATGTGCTCGTCATGCGGGCGGATCCGCGCCATGCCGCGATCCAGCGCATCCTGCCGGATGGCCGGCCACTGCGCGGCGTCCAGCCGGGCCGCCCTGTAGATGAAAAGATGCTCGTGGCTCTCCGCTGCCCAGAGCGTGGCCCGTTTGGAAAGGATGTAGCCCTCGCCGCGCTGGTGGAAGGCGGCGCTGGCGCAGAGGGGGCCGTCGCCGCTTTCGGGCTGGACGTCGAAACCGGCCCGTTCGCAGGCGTGCAGGAGGGCCGTGAGCGGGCCGGAAAGGAAGGCGTCCGGCAGGCCGGGCGAAGGCGGGACCTGTGGCGGCGCGGGATCGTCCACGGCTAGATCCCTCCGAAACGCGGCAGTTCCGTCAGGGGCGGCAGCTCGTTCAGAGGCAGACAGCGGATGCCCATATTGCGCATGTCGCGGATATTGGCTTGTTCCACATCGGGCGTCTGGGCCGAACAGGCGTCGGTCACCACGATGACGTCGTAATCCAGACTCATGCCGTCCACGGCGGTGCCCCGGACGCAGTTGGGGTACTGGGTGCCGGTCACGAGCAGGGTGTCCACGCCCAGACGACGCAGCAGCATGTCGAGTTCCGTCTGGAAAAAGGCGCTGAAACGCCGCTTGTGGACGATGTATTCTCCCGGTTCCGGCGTCAGAGCGGCCACGATCTGCGCGCCTTCCGTGCCGGGCACGCAGATGCCGGGCCCCTCCTGAAAAAGTTCCTGCCGGGGTTTTTCCACGTCGCTGCCGTCGCGGTTGTGCTGGCGGATGATGTGGATGACGGGCAGGCCCTGGGTGCGCGCCTGCAGCAGCAGACGGCGGATGACGGGGACGCTGGGGGCCGCGCCGCGCACGCAGAGGGGCGCGCCGGGCAGGACGAAGTCATTCTGCATGTCGATGATGAGCAGAGCAGCGTGCATGGCGATCTCTCTGGTTGGGGAAATGACAGGCCGTCAGCCTATACCCAAGCCGGGCAAAGGACAAGCGGGGGCGGCATGAGCTTTTTCCGTGAAACGCCAGGCCGTATGGTTTGAAACGCTTTGCGTTCCAAACGGTAAATACTCTAGGCCTGTTAACATTAACTCTACTCATAATTTCAATGTATAAGCCATGTCGTCCGTACACGTTCCGCTTGCCTTGGGGGGGGACCCGTGTCTCTGACTCTTTCCCAGGTAAAAGCGCGCTGGGGAGGGGATGGGGGGCTTGG
>DWYJ01000041.1 GCA_019118745.1 Candidatus Desulfovibrio gallistercoris
GGGAACCCCTCCCGCGCAGGCGGAGGGGTTCCCCTTCCCCCCAGACGGGCCGTGCCCGTTAGGCGACGCAGGAGCCTTACGGGCATCGACAGCAGCGCGAGGGGTTCCCCTTCCCCCCAAAAAGCACGCCGCCAGATGGCGGCGTGGGGATGAACAGTCTGTTCGGACTACTGACTGTTGAGCTTCAGGTAGAGGTCTCCCTGCCAGGGGCCCACGCGTTTGCCCAGGCCGCGCAGGCGGACGGGTTTGCCGGGGATGAAATCCGGCGGCAGAGTGATCTCGACGGTCACGAGGTCGTTGCTGAAACCCCGCCGGATGCGCAGGCGGATGCGCCGGCCGGGCACAAGATTGCTGGCGGGCAGGGTGAATTCCTGTTCTTCGTCGATCTGCTGGCGCAGCCAGCCCTTGAAGGCGCCGGCAACGCCCTTGCGCAGGCTGAAGCCGGGTTTTTTGTCGCTCCAGGTGACGGTGACTTCCTGAGCTTCTTCCTTGCGGATGCGTTCGCGGCGTTTGTCGGTCGTCGTTTCCTTTGCTTCGGCGGCGGGAGGCTCTTCGCCGGCGGCCTCGTGAACGTGTTCTTCCGTATGGGGCTTTTCCCGTTCCTGCCGGTTCAGCTCGCTGTAGATATCTTCGAAGACGCGGCGGGCGAAGGGGTCATTGAGCAGGTCCCGCAGGACGTCCTGTTCGGCATAGCCGCTCTGCTGGAAGTCCTTGGCAGCGTCCGGGCCCTCAGCCTGCGCGTCTTTTTCGCCGCGTGCGGCCTGTTCCTGCCGGGCCTGCTGCGCCTGCTGTTCTTCCCGTCGTGCGCGGGCCTGTTCCTCGGCCCGGCGCTTTTCCATCTGCTCGCGGATGAGGCGTTCCCGCTCTTCGCGGGCGCGGCGGCTTTCGGCGGCATCACGGGCCTGTTCCTCGGCGCGGCGCTTTTCGGCCTGCTGGCGGATGATGCGCTCGCGTTCTTCGCGGGCGCGGCGGCTTTCGGCGGCATCACGGGCGCGTTCTTCGGCGCGGCGGCGTTCCTCGCGGCTCTCCTGGGCCCTGCGGCGGCTTTCTTCGGCTTTCTGGCGGGCTTCCTCGGCCTTTTGACGGGCCTCCTCGGCGGGCTTGAGCACGGCCGAAAGGGCCACATAGGCTTCGTTGAGCAGCTGGAAGTCGTGGCTGGCGTTGGGGTTGCCGGGGTTGAGATCCGGGTGCAGCTCGAAGGCCCGCTTGCGGTAGGCGCTTTTGAGCTCCTCCAGGCCGGCGTTCTTGTCCAGCCGGAGTATCTCGTGGCACTGCTTGAGGGTGAGTTGTCGGCTGCGTTTCATGGGTCTTACGGCTGTGTGTTGAGGATCAGGGCATTGGCCTCACAACGAGGGTCGTGGGCCAGCAGGTCGTTCTCGCGCAGGTAGCGCAGCCCCTGTGCGGCAAAGTCGGCATGATCGGCGTCGGGCACGATGCCGGGACAGAAGTCCTTGGCCAGTTCCCAGCTGAGGGGGTCTTCGATGTTGCCGCGGAAGAAGGGCCAGGCCCGGCAGATGGAGGGCTTGCCTTCATGGACGGAGCAGCCCTTTCCTTCCTGGAAGAAGATGCAGTTGCCGTCCTCGCCGCAGCGCACTTGCCATTTGCCGCCCATGCGCTCGCAGTAGCGGTCCAGCACGGTCTCCGGGGCAAGTCCCATGTGGGCGGCAAGGCGTTCAAGGTCGCGGGGGCTGACGATGATGCCCCCCCTTCCCGTGCAGCAATGGCCGCACATGCGGCAGGTAAAGACGGTCGGTTCCGTTGCGTTGCTCATAGACGATCAGCGGCAGCGGCCTTCAAGGCCGCGGATAAGGTTATGCTCCACCATGATGCAGGCATCTTCCACCACGAGGATGCCCGCAGGTTCCAGCAGGGCGCGGGCCTCGGCGGAGCGTATGCCCTCCTGCATCCAGAAGCAGCGGGGCCGCCAGGGCAGGGCCAGCGTTTCGCGGGCATGCATGGGGCAGGCTTCCGGGGCGCGGAAAAGATTGATGATGTCGACAGGTTGCGGCAGATCCGCCAGAGAAGGCCAGGCGGGGAGGCCCCATACGGTGCGCCGTACGGGGTGGACGGGATAGATGGTGAAGCCCTGGTCAAGCAGATAGCGGCCGACGCGGTCCACCGGCTGGGTGGCTTTGTCCTTGGCGCCGACGATGGCGATGCTTTTGGCCGTGCGCAGGAGATGCGGCACGCCGCCGGACGCAAAACAAGATGCGGCCATGCGTTCCCCCCTTTCCCCTGTTGTCGCGCAATGGCTCGTGCTGGCGTCGTTTACACAATGTGACAATATACGTCGAACCTGCTGTTATGGCAAGCATCTTCTCCGGGGGCTCATGGACGGACGTCCTTTGCCCCGGCGCTGCGGGAGGCCTCGCCGCCGTCCTGCGGATGGCTCAGGAGGGGCGGCAGCCCCAGCAGCTTGTCCGTCTTGCCGAAGAAGTAGAGCAGGTCCCCCGCGCGCATGACGAATTCCGGCCCCGGGGAGGCGATGGTCTGCTTGTCGCGGTGGGCCGCCACCAGGGTCACGCTGTAGCGCTTGCGCAGGTCGCTTTCCACCAGGCTGCGGTCGCAGAGCGGCGAACCGGCGTCCAGCCGCAGGGCCTGCACGCCCATGTCCGGCAGCTGATGCACGGCCTCGTCCAGGTCGGTGGTGGTGGCGGCGGCCTTGCGGATCATGCGGTAATTGTCCTGCCGGACGCGGGCGGTATAGGCGTCGATATCCTGCCGGGGGATCAGGTACTGGGTCAGCACCTGATTGAAGACCTCGATGGACGTCTCGAATTCTTCGGCGATGACCGAATTGGCCCCCAGACGCCGCAGCGGGGCCACTTCGGTGACGAAGCGGGTGCGCGCCACGATGTAGATATTGGGATTCATGCGCCGGGCTTCCAGCGTGATGGCGCGAACGGCGGACGGGTCGGAGATGATGATGGCCATGACGCGCGCCTTGGCGATGCCCAGATGCTCGAGGATGATGGGTTGGGTGGCGTCGCCGTGCATGATGGGTTCCTTGCCGCGGTAGCGGGTGACGGTCTCGGGGTTCATCTCCAGGATGTTGTAGGAGATGCCCGATTCCTTGGCCACGCGGGCCAGATGCTTGCCGCTGATGCCGAAACCCACGATGATGAGATGATCCTGCAGGGGGCAGCTGTCGTCAGCCTGCGCTTCCTCTTCCGTGGGGATGCGGCGTTGCCAGCGGGTGAGCAGGTCCGCGATGCGCGGCGCCCAGTTGATGAGCATGGGCGTGACCATCATGGTCAGCACGCTGACGGCCAGAAAGCCCTGATAGGCCTCCTGCGTGAAGACCCCGCTGCTGACGGCCAGCGCGGCCAGAACGAAGGAGAATTCCCCCACCTGCGCCAGCGACAGACCGGTGATGATGGACGTGCGCAGCGGGAAACGCTGGATGAGCACCGCCGGCAGCGTCAGCAGGGTCTTGATGAGGATGAACAGGAGCGCGTTGACGATGGTCAGCAGAAAATGCGAGGAAAGGAAGTTGAGGTTGAGCATCATGCCCACGGACATGAAAAAGAGGCACATGAACACGTCGCGGTAGGGCAGGATGCCCGCAATGACGCTCATGCTGTACTGCGAGCGCGCCAGCATGAGACCGGCCAGAAAGGCCCCCAGCGACAGCGAGAGCCCCAGTCTGTGCGTCAGCACGGCCATGCCGAAGCAAAGGCCGAGCGTGGTCAGCAGCAGCACCTCCCGCGAGCGGGTGCGGACCACCGCTTCCATGAGACGGTTCAGCCCGAAATAACAGAGCGTCAGCACCGCGCCGAGGATGAGCACCACCTTGCCCACGGCCGTCAGCATCTCCCAGCCGCCCACCTGCAGCGTGCCGGCGAGCAGGGGGATGCAGAGCACCATAGGCGCGACCATGATGTCCTGAAAGACGAGGATGGCCAGCGAGAGCCGCCCCATGGGCGTGCTGGTGAGCCCTTTCTGCTGGAGGATCTGGAGCACGATGGCCGAGGAGGACATGGCCACGAGGCAGCCCCAGATGATGCCCTGCGTCCACGCCGCGCCCTGAAAATGCATGAGCACGGCCACCGCGCCCACCGTGCAGCCTATTTGCAGGCTTCCGCCCAGAAAAACGGGCTTTTTCAGGCGGTTGAGCGCCTCCCCCGAAAGTTCCATGCCGATGGTGAACAGCAGCATGGCCACGCCGAGATCGGCGATGGTGCTGATGGACTCCTGATCCGTGATGACGTTCATCACCGACGGGCCGCAGAGGAAGCCCGTCAGAAGAAAACCTACCGTGGGAGTCAGCTTGACTTTGTTGCAGACAAGGCTGACGATGATGGACAGCAAAAACAACAGGACCAGGTCATTGATTTCAGCAAGTTCCAGCATGGCGCGTACCCCTATCCCTTCAGTTTAGTCTATTTGCGTCCATGACGCAATGCGCCGCGCAGAGCGGCAGGGCGGATAGGAGATGCCCCCTGGAACGTATGTCCAAACCCCTACAGGAGGTCCCTATGGAATTCTTTGAAGCGCTCCGCACCCGACGCAGCATCCGCAAGTATACCGCCGAGCCCGTCGCGCAGGAGGACGTGCGCGTCATGCTGGAGGCCGCCATGCTCGCCCCCAGCGCCAGCAACCGCCAGCCGTGGCATTTCGTGGTGGTGGACGATCGGGCCACGCTGGACCGCATCGCCGCCGAGCATCCCTATGCCAAGATGGCCGCCGACGCGCCGCTGGCCATCGTGGTCTGCGGCGACCTCGACGCGGAAAAAACCAAGGGCTTCTGGGTGCAGGACTGCTCCGCCGCCACTCAGAACCTCATGCTCGCCGGGCGCGCCCTCGGTATCGGCAGCGTGTGGTGCGGCCTCCATCCCGTGGAAGACCGCGTGGCCCCCATCCGCCGTATCCTCGGCCTGCCCGACAACATCATCCCTCTGAGCCTCGTGGTCATGGGACACCCCGCGCAGGACTTCAGCGAAGCCGACCGCTACCAGGAAGCCAAGGTGCACCATAACCACTGGTAGCAGCCTGTTTTTCCGGGGGAGGGGAGTCCCTGGCTCCGCTGTCGATGCCCGTAACTCCGTGGGAGTTACGGGCACGGCTCGTCTGGGGGAGGGGGAACCCCCTAGCTCTGCTGTCGATGCCCGTAAGGCTCCTGCGTCGCCTAACGGGCACGGCCTGCGGCCGCCATTCGGTCGCTCGCTAGCGCGAAAGGGGGTTCCCCCTCCCCCAGGCCCCCACCCCTTCCCCCAACGCGCTTTCTTCGAGGGATGAAAAGGCGATGTGGCGCGGAAGTCGCCCTTGCGTCTGTTTGCCCCGATGGTGGAGCGCTTTCCCTGTCCGCAGGGCGGAGAGCGTCACATCATGCCGCCCCTTAGCGGCCGCCATGTCTGCCTTGACCACGTCCCTGTCTGTGTCCCTGTCCGCGTTCTTGTCCGCGGCCTTGACCTCGGCCCTGTCCGTGGCCACAGCCATGTCCCTGTCCCGCACCGGCCACCTGACCGCACTGGTCAGCGGCTGTCCGGCCGTCGCAGGAACCCTCCTGGGCATGGCCTCCGCAGCCGCCGCCCTGTCTCTGCCTGCCGTGGCAATGCCCGTGGCGGTGCTTCTTTTCTTCTCCGGCCTGTGTCTGCTGTCCTGCCGCAGCGCCGCACCCGTTTGCCTGCGCCCGCATCGCCTCTTCCTGTTCCTTGTACTGAGATTCCATGATCGTCTCCTTTTGAAATATGTTTCATTATGGTGTTCGGAAAATGCCGGGCCGCAGCCCGGCGTCTCCTGTACGCATCAAATCGTCCTGGCCTGATCGTACTGCGCCAGGAATCTGCCCAGCGGCAGGGCCGCCTCGCAAAAATCCGCGTGGGACAGGCGGTGTCCGTCATACTCCAGCAGCAACGAACCTGTGCGGGCGGAAAAGGTGAGCGCCGTAAAACATCGTTGCCGGTCAAGGGCTTCCCGCAGGGGTGCATGCGCTTCGGGTCGCCGCAGGGCAGGGTGCCGCACGCGCACGCGGCCGCGAGTCTTGCTGACGGTATGTGCTGCCAGCGCTGACAAGGCGGCCTCGCGGCAAACATCCGTTCCGACCGTTTCCGGGCCTGTCATATCGCCTTCGCGCGGCGTGTTCCGGGGCGGGATCGTCCCCTTTTCGCGCTGCGGCAGGGCATCCAGCACAGCGTCCAAGAGCCCGTCCTGCCGTCCCCTGCCGTGTCCGCCGTGCCGCCCGTCCATCCGGCCGTTCTGTCCGCTCCGGCGGCCACTGGCCGGGAGGTCGTCCGTTCCCGCTGCCGCAGTGCGCAGGCGGGCAAGGGCGGTACGGGCGATGCTGCGCCCCAGCCGTTCGACGAGGGCGCGCCCCGTCCGTGTCCCCAGCAGGCCCTTGCCTGCCAGGATGACCAGCCCCATCCTGTTCAGCATGGCGTGTCCTCCTCCATCATGTGGCGTGAACGTCCGTGCCTGCCGTGACCGCGTCGCTGCCCAGCGCTATCCGCCCCGCCGTGCCGCTCCATCCGCCCCGGGGGGACTGGAGCCGCGCCGGCCACTTCCGCCGTTGCTGCTTCGCCGGGCGGCAGCGTGCCGTGCCCATGCCGCCACGCGGCGCCGTGTCCGCGTCCGCCACCGGGCCGCACCTGCACATTGCCGCCCTCGCAACGCAGGGCCCAACCGTCCCGCAGGGCCGTGGCCACACGCCTGCGCGCCTCGCCCAGCAAGCGGCACACCGTCGGTGTGGACACGCCCATGCGGGCGGCAGCCGCTTCCTGCGGCAAGCCTTCCGCATCCACGAGGCGCAGGGCCTCGTACATGTCCAGCCCCAGCGTCAGCTCGGCCGTCTGCTGTCCCCCTTCCGGCAGATAGCGTTCCCAGGGGGGCGGGGAGTCGATGTGGCGTGTCTTTTGCGGGCGCATGGTCAGCCTTCCTCTGTTTTTGAAATATATTTCAAATGTAGTCCCGGACCGCCGGGCCGTCAAGGGGGGAGCGGCGGCTTTTCCCGCCTTCTGCTCCCGCAGCGGTGCAAAAGGTCAAATTTTTTCTGTTAACCATGTCAATTTGTTAGCGATGACCTGCCAAATCAGTCATTGCCAGCGGGCACGGATTCCGCTACATTTTTTCAGGTTTTTCCGCTATTTTTGCCAACTGTCATTGTGCATCTTTAAGGAGAACAGAGGATGTCTTACGCACAGAACGTCATGGAAGGGCTGAAACAGAAATACGCCAGCGAACCGGTCTTCCTGCAGGCCGTGCAGGAAGTGCTGATGACCCTGCAGCCCGCTCTGGACAAGGATCCCAAGTACCAGAAGAACAAGATCCTGGAGCGCATCGTCGAGCCGGAGCGCGCCATCAGCTTCCGCGTGGAGTGGGTGGACGACAAGGGCGAGATCCAGGTCAACCGCGGCTACCGCGTCCAGTACAATTCCGCCATCGGCCCCTACAAGGGCGGTCTGCGCTTCCATCCCAGCGTCAACCTCGGCATCCTCAAGTTCCTCGGTTTCGAACAGATCTTCAAGAATTCGCTGACCGGTCTGGCCATCGGCGGCGGCAAGGGCGGCGCGGACTTCGATCCCAAGGGCAAGTCCGAGGTGGAAGTCATGCGCTTCTGCCAGGCCTTCATGAATGAGCTCTACCGCCACATCGGCGACACCATCGACGTGCCCGCCGGGGACATCGGCGTGGGCGGCCGCGAAGTGGGCTATATGTTCGGTCAGTACAAGAAGCTCACCAAGAGCTATGAAGGCGTGCTCACCGGCAAGAACCTCCTGTTCGGCGGTTCGCTGGCCCGTACCGAAGCCACGGGCTACGGCAACGTCTATTTTGCCCAGAGCATGATGGAATCCCGCGGCGACAGCCTGGAAGGCAAGACCTGCGTGGTGTCCGGCGCGGGCAACGTGGCCATCTACTGCTGCGAAAAGCTCATCCAGATCGGCGCCAAGCCCGTGACCGTCTGCGACTCTCGCGGCATGATCCATGACGCCGACGGTATCAAGGTGGACGTGCTCAAGCAGGTGAAGGAAGTGGAGCGCGCCTCCCTGACCCGTTACGCCGAACTCGTGCCCGGCGCCAAATACACCCCGGTGGCCGACTATCCCGCGGGCCGCAATGCCGTGTGGAGCGTGCCCTGCGACGCGGCTTTCCCCTGCGCCACGCAGAACGAACTCAACCTCGAAGACGCCAAGGCCCTGCTGGCCAACGGCTGCAAGTGCGTGAGCGAAGGCGCCAACATGCCTTCCACCCTCGAAGCCGTGCACGCCTTCCTGGAAGCTGGCATCTGCTACGGCCCGGCCAAGGCCGCCAATGCCGGCGGCGTGGCCACCAGCCAGCTGGAAATGGCTCAGAACGCCAGCATGCAGGCTTGGGACTTCGACACCGTGGACAACAAGCTCAAGGGCATCATGAAGCACATCTTCACCAATGCCTCCGAGACCGCCAAGGAATTCGGCAACGCCCATAACCTCGTGCTGGGCGCCAACATCGCCGGTTTCCGCAAGGTGGCCGACGCCATGATCGCTCAGGGCGTCTGCTAACTACCGCGCTTTATCCTGGGGGGAGGGGCCTCCTCCCCCCATATCCTCACGTCTCCTGTCCACGTTCTCCCTGTCGGTCACAATAAGGCAGGGGGATTTTCTTTTTTCAAAGGCTTGCGGCGGAAGTTCCGCATCTTTGGCCCCGGAGCATTTTTGCTGTCGCCGGATGGGGGCTGTCGCCCGACATTGGGGCGTGGTCGTCTCCCGGCGGGGGCAGAATGGCGGCCCGCAGGGCCGTGCCCATGAGTACAAGAGTTTTTTTGTTGGCTTGCGGCTGTTGCCCGACATTGGGGCCTGGTCGCCTCCCAGCGGGGGGCAGAATGGCAGCCCGCAGGGCCATACTCATAAGTACAAGAGTTTTTTTGTTGGCTTGCGGCTGTTGCCCGGCATTGGGGCGTGGTCGCCTCCCGGCGGGGGGCAGGGGGCAGGGGCTTGCGCAGCCCCTTGCCCCCTACGACCCCCAACCCCGCGTTGGGGCAGCCACCTCTGACGGACAACACGGAAACGCGAGGCGTACCATCGGCCTCCTCTCTGCCGCGCGGCAGCGGGCCTTCGGACTTCCGCTGTCCCGCGCCCGCGCGGGACGAGCGTCCGTCCGGCGTCGGAGCTTCCGCCCCTTTCGGGGCGGCGATCTCCTCCGCGTCCTGCCGCGCTTACGTCAGCAAGCGGAATCGTTGTTCCTTCCTTGCAAACGGGGCGTCATTCCTTAATGTGAAGCAGGAAAAACGCTTTCCTTTGTTGATTCCGTGCACTGTGCCGGAAAGATGGTGTTGGTGATGAGGGAAATGCTCCCCGCTGGCCGAAGCACGAACCGCGACAAGTCCCACCAGCCTAGCGAGCCGGGGCGCGGAGGCGATCCCCGCGCAGCGGGAGCGCCGCAGGGGGCGCTGGTATTGCGGGATATTTCCCGGCGTGAGCCCTGACCGACGGGAAGCATCTTCCCGTCAGGAAAGTTTTTTATGCGCGTCGAAGAGCGGTTTTGCCGGCATGGAAGTTTACGTGTGAGAAGCGCAGGGCGTTTTTCCGGCATGTAAAACGTCGCGCAGGCTGGGGTGGTTTTTTTGCCATATCATCGGGGGACAGGCAGGCGAAGGGCGGCTTTTGTGTCGCGTCGTCTTTTCATCCTCCCTGATAAAGCGCGTTTGGGGAAGGATGGGGGGCCTGGGGGGAAGGGAACCCCTTTACGCGCTAGCTAAAGGGGTTCCCTTCCCCCCAGCCGGACACGGTCCGCGGGGGAGAGGCGGGGGTGGTAAAGAAGGATGGACAATCCGGGGAAGATATGGGAAAGAGGCGAAACGTCCCCCTGTTGCCGCGTGGCTGCGGCACGGGGATGTTGTTGATTTTGTAACAGAATATTTCCAATTGTTTCTTTTGCTGGAACAGTTGGGAAGATGTGGGGAAACAGTATCGGCCGGCATGTGCCGCCGTTGCACGCTTCGGCTGCGGCGGAGGAAGGGCGTCATGCTGCTGCCGGAAGGGGAAATGCCTTGCGCGCCAATATCCTTTGCGCCGGTCTGGGGACGCGCCTGCGTCCGCTTACCTATATAAAACCCAAGCCGCTGCTGAGCATAGGCGGCTATCCGCTGGTGGAGCGTACCATCCGTCAGCTCCGCGCCGACGGCGTGGACGACATCGCGCTGGTGGTGGGCTACAAGCGGGAATGCTTCGAATACCTGCGGGAGCGTTACGGCGTCCAGCTCATCGTGTCCGAGCGCTACGACACGGCCAACAATTTTTCGTCGCTGGAGCTGGTGGCGGACAGACTGGGGGACAGCCTCGTCATCGACGGGGATCTGTATATCCGGCGGCCGCTGGTGCCGCTGGTGCGGCCCGGCGTCTCCCAGTTCATCACGCAGAGGACGGAACGTGGCAGGGAGTGGGAGCTGATCACGGACGACACGGACCGCGTGGTGGCGGTGAAGAAGGATTCGCCTGACGGCTATGCCATGTCCGGCGTGTCCTACTGGACGGAAGAGGCCGCCGCGCTGCTGCGGCAGGAGCTGGCCCGCAGCGGCCCTGATGATTATTGGGAAGACGCCGCCATCCGCATCCTTGATCGTGTGCCGGTGTACGCTACCCGTGTGAAGCTGCTGCAATGCGAGATCGACAGCCTGGACGACGTGCTGTCGCTGGGGCTGCTTTCGGCCGACGAGCTGGCCGACCAGTGCTCGGAGACCGCCCTTGCCGAAAAGCTCAAGGGGCTCACCAACGACACGTACCTCATCCGCCTGCACGGCAAGGGGGTGGTGTTGCGCATCCCCGGCCGGGGGACGGATCAGATCATCGACCGCACGCTGGAATCGGCCATGCTGGGCCTGCTGGACGGCATGGACATCACGCCGCGGTGCACCTTTTATTCCGGCGGCATCAAGACCACGGACTTTCTGGAAGAGTACGCGGTGCTGACGCCGGAGAGCCTAGACGAGTCCACCATCGCCGGGGTGGCCGGGCTCATGCGGCAGCTGCACGCCATCCCGCTGCCGCAGGGCTTCAAGGAGAAGTACGGGCCCAACGCGGCCCTGTCGGTGCTCAATGAGGTCAAGCTGTACGAGCGTCAGAGCGGCATCAATCTGCTGGCCGACGAGGAGCGCCGCCAGATCTACGAATTCGCCCGCGAGATGGACCGGGACGAAAAGCGCTTCTGCCACCGGGATTTCGTGCTGGAGAACATCCTTCGCCGCGGCGAGAGCATGAAGCTCATCGACTTCGAGTATGCCTGTTTCTGCTCGCCGTACTGGGATTACGCCAGCTTCGTGACGGAGACGCGCCTTGCCGGGGAACGGCTGGAGGCCTTCGTGCGCTGCTGCGGCATGGACCGGCAGCGGCTGCTCAAGGCCATGATCATCGTGGACTACATCTGGGGCCTCTGGGGCTTTTACCGGGAGTGCATCGACTACGGACGCGGCCGCATCGCGGAGATGGACAGGAACCTGCGCCTGTTGCAGGCGGGGGGCACGCTGTGAGGGCATCGTTTCTTTTGTCCGCCGCGGGCTATCTGGGCCTGCTCGTCCTGCTGGAGGCGGCTTTTCCCGCGCCCGCGCAGGCCTATCTTGACCCCGGTACGGGCAACATCCTTGTGTATGTGGCCATCAGTCTGGTGGGCACCATCCTCTATTTCCTGAAAAACCTGGTCTACGCGGTCATGGGGAAGGCGCGGGGAGAGCAGGCCGGCAAGCGGGAGCTCCATCATGAGCGCATCCTGCTCTTTTCCGAAGGGCGCACCTATTATTATACGTTCAAGCCCATCATCGACGCGCTTCTGCGGCGGGGCATCCCCTTTTCCTACATCACGATGGATATGGAGGACCCGGCCCTGACCATCGAGGACGACCTCATGGACTCCCGCTACATCGGCAACGGCGCGGCGGCCTACGCACGCGCGGCGGGCCGCCGGGCGGACGTCATGCTGTCCACCACGCCCAACATCGGCACGCCGGGCTTCCCCATGCCGCGGCCGCGCCGGGTGCGCTGTCTGGCCCATGTCTGTCACGGCGTGGGGGACATCGCCATGTACCAGAAGGGCTCTCTTGATCATTATGACGCCGTGCTCATGGTGGGGGACTTCATGCTGCCGAGCATCCGCCGGCTGGAAGAGCTGCGCGGCCTGCCCGCCAAGGAGTGCGTCTCCCTCGGTCTGCCTTATCTGGACGAGCTGGCGCGCAAGGCGCAGCCCAAAAAGGAGCGGAGCACGCCGCCCGTGGTGCTGGTGGCCCCGTCCTGGGGGAACAAGGGCTGCCTCTCCGTCTGCGGGCCGCAGTTCCTGGTGGATCTGGCCAAAGCGGGCTATGAGGTCATCTTCCGGCCGCATCCGCAATCGCTCAAGGTGGAGACGGACATGCTGTCCTCCATCCATGAGCTGCTGCACGATTTCCCCAATGTGCATTTCGATACGAACATGGACGCCACCGCTTCCATGAGCCGGGCCGACATCATGATCTCGGACAAGTCCTGCGTGCGTTTCGACTTTGCTTTCCTGTACGAAAAGCCGGTCATCACGCTGGATATCCCGGTACGCAACCCCGAACTCTACGAAGTGGCGGACCTCGGCGTGATCTGGGAGGATACCGTGGCTGCCCGGCTGGGCGAGGTGGTGGCTCCTGAGCAGTTCGACCGCATCCTGCCCGCCGTGGAACGGGCCCTGGCCATGCCGTCCGCGGCGCTGGCGGCCTTCCGCGATCAGTGCGTGGCCTGCCGGGGCTGGAGCGGCGAGGCCATCGTGGATTGGACGCTGGGAGTGCTGCAACGCTACGACGCCCCCCAGGGCGAGCAGGCGGCGGATGCCCGGCAGGGGAGGGGGACGGACGCCGCGCCCGGCGGCCAGCCCGGCGAAGCGCCGGCGCAGGGCAGTCCGGAACAGTCCCCGTCATAGCGCGTTTTGCCGTTGAAAAAGCAAGGCGCGAGGCGCGGCCGGGGCCGCCCGGCCCGGAGCGGGCGGGAAAACCGTATTTTTCCCGCGAAGCGACAGGCCGCATGGTTTGAAACGCGAAGTATTTCAAACTGAAAATGCTCCAGGGCCTGTTGACAAAAATTTTACTAATTATTTCAATATATACATGAAATAGGAGATACATGCTCCGCCTGCCCTGACGGGCGATACTCCCCTTGTTCCTGCTTTTTCCCCTGATAAAAGCGCGCTGGGGAAGGGATGGGGGGCTTGGGGGAAAGGATGACGAGAACGCCTTTTCTCGCTTCGCTACGAAAAGGCTGGGCCCTCTCGCGCCGGCGGCGACCGAAAGGCGGCCCGCAGGGCCGTGCCCGTTAGGCGACACAGGAGCCTTACGGGCATCGACAGCAGGGCGAGGGGTTCCCCTTCCCCCCAAGAGCAAATCCTGAATACCTCAAGGCGGGGAGCGGCGTCTCTCAGGCCTCGATGGTATGCAGCGTGTACTGGCGGGTGCCCAGACCGATGCGTTCGGCGTGTTCGAGCTGGCTTGCGCCGTGGGTATCGGGATGGATGTCGGTGAAGCAGTCGCCGTGGCTGCGCTCGCACTGGCCGAGGAGGCTGGAGCCGATGACCGGCGCGGCGTTGACGGCGTCGATGCAGGCCTGGTCCAGCGCCACGGGGTCGGGGGAGGCAAAGATGCCGATATCCGGCACGATGGCCGTGTCGTTGCCGCCGTGGCAGTCGCAGCAGGGCGAGATGTTGTTGGCTATGCTGATGTGGAAGTGCGGACGGTCATGCAGCACGGCGGCGGCGTATTCGGCCATGCGGGCATTGAGGATGTCGCTGGCGGCGTCGATGGGGCTGAAGATGGCGTCATGGTTGCAGATGCCGATGCAGCGTCCGCAGCCCACGCAAGCCTCCTGATCGATGTGGGCCTTGCGCTGAGCGTCCCAGCCGATGGCCTGCTGGGCGCAGAAGCGCATACAGGCGCCGCAGCTCCGGCATTTTTCCGCCGTGACCACGGGTTTGCTGCAACTGTGCATGGCCATCTTGCCCGCGCGGCTGCCGCAGCCCATGCCCACGTTCTTGATGGCCCCGCCGAAGCCGGTACGCTTGTGGCCCTTGAAGTGGTTGAGGGAGATGAAGACGTCGGCGTCCATGATGGTGCGGCCGATGCGGGCCGTTGTGAAGATCTCCCCGTTGGGCACGGGGACTTCCACATCGTCCGTCCCCTTGAGGCCGTCGCCGATGATCATCTGGCAGCCGGTGGAGAGGGGGCTGAAGCCGTTTTCCTGGGCGGCGGCAAGATGTTCCAGGGCATGCTTGCGGCGGCCCACATAGAGCGTGTTGCAATCCGTGAGGAAGGGCAGGCCGCCCCGCTCGCGGATCATGTCCGCCACGCAGCGGGCGAAGTTGGGCCGCAAAAAGGCCAGATTGCCCGGCTCGCCGAAGTGCATCTTGATGGCCACGAACTTGCCGGCCACGTCCAGCGATTCCAGCCCCGCTGCCCGCAGGAGCTTCTTCATCTTGGTCAGCAGGCTGTAATCCATGGGGCAGCGCATGTCCGTAAAGTAGACATCCGCCACAGTCTGGGGGGTGCTCATCCCTTTTGCTCCTGTTGTTTGTAGATCATGCCCGCCGTATAGGCCGGGCACACGTCGCCGCCCAGGCGGTAGTAGTGGCGGCTCGCGGCGTCATACACCAGCGGATCCACCTTGAAGATGTCGGGTTGGTCGCCGTTCATGCAGCTTTCCAGAGCGCTGACGTTGCAGATCTCGCCGATCATGAGCGTATGGCTGGGCAGCTCCACATGCTGGAGCAGGCGGCACTCCAGCACGATGGGGCATTCCGCGGCGTAGGGGGCGTCCACATGCTCGCTGCGGCAGGGCGTGAGGCCCGTGGCGGCGAACTTGTCCACCGAGCGGCCGCAGGTGATGCCGGTAAAGTCCGCCTGCGCGGCGAGGGCGGTGGAGGGGATGCCCAGCGTGAAGGCTTTGCGCTGCAAAAGGGGATCATGCGTCCAGCGGGAAGGACGGATGGAGACGCTGACGCAGGGCGGCGTGGAATTGCAGATGCCGCCCCAGGCGGCCGTCATAAGGTTCGGGCGGCCTTCGGCGTCGTAGACGCCCACAAGCAGGGCCGGCATGGGATAGGTGAGAGGGCGCGGGCCAAGATCGCGGCGAGACATGGCGGGACTCCTTGCAAGGGTTGGCCGGCAGGGGACGCGGGCGCGTCCGCGGGCGGCGGAGAGCGTATCCTTTTCTGCTACCGCGCCGCCCGGCAACTGTCCAGTCCGTGGTGGCCCGCCGTGTCCCGTCGTCGACACGGGCCGGCACAGCCGCATGCCGGGCGCGCGGGCCCTCCTCAGCGGGGTTCCCGTTCCTTGCCGCTGATCTCCGCCACTTCGATGCAGAGCACGTTGACCTGTCGCAGCATGGCGTCGGGAGCGGGGCGAGGACAGCGCGCCGCATAGCGCAGGCTCAGGGCATCCAGGGCCCGGCGCTTCTCGTCGGTGTCGGTCACGAGGCGGATGCGCCCGCAGCCGCTGACGCTCTTGTACCAGGTGGTGCTCTGTTCCCGGACGATGGTCACGTCCAGTGCGGCGGCAAAGCCCACACGATCGTCCTGCCGGAGCAGATCGAGCTTGCGGCCCGTGAAGCCGCAGTGCAGATACAGGCGGCCGTCCAGCCAGACGAAGTTGAGGGGCAGCACATACGGGAATTCCCCGCCGGAAAAGCTGACGAAGATCTCATCGGCGCGCTGGAAGAAGGCATCCAGCCAGGCGGGGTCGTAGCGAAGTTGTACTTTCATAAGGCTATGCTCCGTACGGTAAGGGAGAGGGGAAAAGTGGTTTCGTGGATGCCGACATTATCAAACTATGCTCCGTACGGCAAGGGAGAGGGGGCAGGGCCGGCGGGACCGCCTGGGGGGCAAGGGCGGCCAGCACGGCCCGCCAGCAGGCGCAGGCGGCGGCGATGTCGCCGGCATCCGGGTGGCGGGCGGCTTCGGCCAGACGGGCGGCGCGCCCTTCGGTCATGGGGTGTGTGCCCTTGCGGGCGGAGGCGGCCAGCACATGCGGGCTGACCCTCCCCTGACAGAGGAATTCGCCCACGATCCGGTTGCCGTTGGCCGTCAGCAGGGCCCGGGCCCCCTCGAGACAGCGGCTGGCGTGGGGCGAATGGGGCCAGGCCCCCAGTGTGCCGAAAAGAAAGATATGCTTGGCACGGATGCCGGCCCAGCAGCGCTGCGCGCGGGCGTCCGGCAGGCCCTTTCGTACCCAGAAGCCCAGAGCAAGCAGATCGTATGCCGTGGTGTCGGGCTGCCGCGTCACGCTGAAGAGCGGGAGATGCCCCAGGGTGAGCGCTTCGGCCAGCCGGCGGGTATTGCCCGTCACCGAGGAGTAGATCACGGCCGCGCGCAGGCCGGGGAAAGGCCCGGCGGGTGGGCAGCCCTTTGTGTCGTCCTGCGGCACGAGGCAGCGGGCATGGGGCCGGGCGGCTTCCACCACCTCCGGCAGGCGGGCGGCGTTCGGGGTGGGGCGGTCAGTCATGGGCGCTGCGCTCCAGGGTCTCGCGCTGGAGGATCTCTATGTGGCGGCGTTCCAGCCGGATGACGCCCGCCCGCGCAAGCCCGTTGAGCTCCCGGCTCAGACTTTCGCGGCTGACGCCCAGCAGGCGCGCCAGCAGTTCCCGCGTGCCCGAAAGGTGGAGAGTGGCGCTTTTTTCCATGCGGCTCCGGTGCAGCAGCCAGGCGGCGACCCGGCGCGAAACGGAGATGACCCCCTGTGAGCTGACGATTTTGTTGATGAACAGCCGCTGCCGGTGGGAAAGGACCCCCAGCAGGTAGGCCGCCAGCGCCGGATTATGGGAGAGGCAGCGCAGGAGGGCGCTTTTTTCCAGCCAGAGCACGCGGCCGCTCGTGACCATGACGGCCGAGGTGGGCACGCCTCCGGTGTAGTAGAGGGCCGCCACATCGCAGAAGGCGCCGGGCCGCAGCAGGTGCAGCACATATTCCCGCCCCTGCGGGCCGGCCTTGGTCAGCTTGACCTCGCCGGACAGGAGGAAGGGCAGGGCGTTGAGCTCCTCGCCTTCCCGGTACAGGGTCTCGGCGGCGGCCACGTCCTGCAGGCGGGCGCGGGCCGCCAGTTCCGGCCAGTCGGCGTTTTCCAGCACATCGGCCAGATCCCGCTGATGCAGGGCGGCGCGCAGGCGGTTCTCAGGCGTGGTGGCGGTATGGGGCATGGCGGACTCGTGAGGGTTGCGGGCACGGCGGCCCGGCCGGGGAGAGACCGGCGCGGCAGCCTCCGGCACAGGCTGCCGCGCCGCGGGGGGATCAGCCCAGAATGGCCTTGAGGTCTTCTTCCGGGCTGCTTATGGGCGCGATGCCCCACTTCTCGACCAGCAGGGCGAGGATGTTGGGGGAGACGAAGGCCGGCAGGGTCGGGCCCAGACGCATGTTGCGGACGCCGAGGGCCAGCAGGGTAAGCAGGATGCTGACGGCCTTCTGTTCGTACCAGGACAGGATGAGCGAGAGCGGCAGGTCGTTCACGCCGCAGCCCAGGGCCTCAGCCAGGGCCAGGGCCGTGCGCACGGCCGCGTAGGCGTCGTTGCACTGGCCCACGTCCAGCAGGCGGGGCAGGTCGCCGATGCTGCCGAGATCCTTGTCGAAGAAGCGGAACTTGCCGCAGGCCAGCGTCAGGATGAGGCAGTCGGCGGGGATCTTTTCCACCAGTTCGGTGTAGTAGTTGCGGCCGGGGCGCGCCCCGTCGCAGCCGCCCACCAGGAAGATATGGCGCAGCTTACCGGCCTTGACGGCATCCAGCACGGCAGGCGCGGCCCCGAGCAGGGTCTCCCGTCCGAAGCCGGTCAGCACGCTCTTGCCCGGCACGTCCTCGGCAAAGCCGGGCAGCTCCTGCGCCTTGCGGATGACGGCGGAGAAGTCCCGGCCCGTGCAGTGCGTCAGGCCCGGCCAGCCCACGTTGCCGGAAGTGAAGACCTTGTCCGCGTAGCCGTGCGGGTCCTGGATGCAGTTGGTGGTGAAGAGCACCGCGCCGGGGAAGGCGGGCAGCTCCTTCTGCTGGTTCTGCCAGGCCGTACCGTAGTGTCCGGCCAGATGGGCATGGGCCCTGAGGGCGGGGTAGCCGTGCGCGGGCAGCATCTCGCCATGCGTATAGATGTTGATGCCCGTCCCGGCCGTCTGTTCGAGCAGGGCGGCCAGATCGGCCAGGTCATGCCCGGAAACGAGGATGGCCTTGCCCTTGCGCTGCCCCAGCGAGACCGGCGTGGGCGAGGGGTGGCCGAACGTGCCGGTATTGCCCTCTTCCAGCAGCTCCATGGCGCGCAGGTTGGTCTTGCCGCATTCCATGAGCAGCTCCACCCAGCCGTTGAGATCGGGAGCGTTCTCGTCCAGCGGCGTGCCGGCCACCAGGCCCCGGTACAGGAAGGCGGCCACGGCGGGGTCGCGCCGTCCAAGCACGGCCGCATGGTCGGCATAGGCGGCCACGCCCTTGAGGCCGTAGAGCAGCAGCTGCATGGCCGAGCGCACGTCTTCGTTGTCGGAAAGGGTATCCGTGCCCGTGGGCAGACCGGCGATGAAGGTCTTCCAGTCCGCCGGCGGTTCGGGGATGCCCGCCGCGCGCGCCAGTTCGCGCGTCCGCTCCATGCAGGCCTGCTGCAGGGCGGTCAGGGCGTCGGGATCGAAATTGACGTTGGTCAAAGTGGCGAACAGCGCCTTGAAGGCAAAGTCGTCCACCGGCGCTTCCGTCACGCCGGCGGCGCGGGCGGCCAGGGCCACATCGGCCAGACGGCGCAGTCCGGCCACGAGTTCATCCTGCTGCGCCGCCACGGCGGCGGTCTTTCCGCAGACGCCGAGGACCGTACAGCCACGGCCTTTGGCGGTTTGCTCACACTGATTGCAAAACATGGCTCTTCTCCTTGAACGTTTTCCGTTCGGAACGCTTAGCGCCCCAAACCTTGCGGCCTGTCGCTTCGCGGGAAAAACGCGGTTTTCCGCGTGCTTTTGGCCGGGCGGCGCTGTACTGCGCGCCTCGCGTCTTGCCTTTTTCACCGGCAAAACGCCCTTGAGGGAAGTGATGTTCCACTTGACCACAGGACAGCATGGCATTCTGTGATGGTGCTCACAAAAGCGGCAGGTGCGCGCCATTTTGTGACCACGGTCACACTTTTGTCAAATACCGCAAGCAATTCCGGAGCATTGCCGTATAGTGGGGCGAAACGCCCGGCGAGGAGGCAACATGAGCGCCGATACCCGTCTCTGGACCAAGGATTTCGTGGCGGTCACCCTGGCCAACTTTTTCTTGATGATCAACTATTTCATGCTGATCGTCGTCATGGCCGACTATGCCATGACCACGTTCGGCGCGGTGCCTGCGCTGGCCGGGGCCGCCAGCAGCATGTTCATCGTGGGGGCGCTGGTGGCGCGCCTCTTTGCCGGGGCCTTCATGCAGACCTGGGGACACCGGGCCATCGCGCTGGTGGGCATCGGCTGCGATCTGCTGTTCTCGCTGACCTATTTTGTGACCGGCTCTCTGTTCCTGCTGCTGGCTGTGCGCTTCTTGCACGGCTGCGCCTACGGCGCTGCCTCCACGGCGCTGGGCACCATCGTCTCCCGCATGGTGCCTGAGGCCCGGCGCGGCGAAGGGCTCGGCTACTACATGTTGAGCAATGCCCTGTCCGCGGCAGTGGGGCCGTTCATCGGCGTTTCCCTGCTGCGCAGCGGTTCCTTTGACCTGCATTTTGCGCTCTGCATCTTTTTTGCCTGTCTGTGCCTCGTGGCGGCCATGTGTTCTCGTGCCCTCTGGCTGGGCGGGCCCAGCCATGCCGGTGTGCTCTTCATCCGGCCCCTTTGGCGCAACTTTCTGGAGCCCTGCGCCCTGCCCGTGAGCTGGCTGGCCTTTCTCATCTACGTCGCCTATTCCAGCATCCTGACCTTCCTCACGCCCTACGCCAAGGAGCTTTCCCTTGCCGGGACGGCCAGCGTCTTCTTTATTATCTATTCGGCAGCCATGCTGGTCACCCGCCCGGCCGCAGGCCGGGTCTTCGACCGGCGCGGGCCGGATTACGTCATGTATCCGGCCATAGCGGTCCTGGCGGCGGGCATCCTGCTGCTGTCCTTCTGCAACGGCAGCCTGCTCATGCTGCTTTCCGGAGCGTGCATCGGCGCGGGCATCGGCGTGCTCCAGTCCTGCGGCCTGACCATCGCGGTGCAGGCCTCGCCGGAGGAACATGTGGGGCTGGCCAATTCCACGTATTATATCTTCATGGATATCGCCGTGGGCTTCGGGCCGACGGTCCTGGGCCTGCTGCAGCCCTTCACCGGGTACCGCGGCATGTACGTGGGCATGGCGCTGCTCTGCGTCTGCTGCCTGCCGGTGTATGCGCGCATCCGACCGCGCGCCCGGCGCTGAATCCCGCTCCGGCGGCAGAAGGCTGGACTTTGCCTGAAAAACAGGCTATGTGATGCCGTTACATCAAACGGGGAAAATACCCCATGCTGGAGGAACTCATGGCTCACAAGAAGATCGAGCGCAAGAAAGAACTGGATCGCCGCCGTCATCGCCGCGCCCAGCGTCTCAAGCAGCGCGTGCGCGAAGCCAAGGCTGCCGCCAAGAACTAGAGCGGTCACACGCCAGGCGTGGCCGCTCCGGCGGACGCGGGAGCGGACGCCCGCACCCGGGCAGGCGGAAAACATGAGCTTTTCCGCCGCACGGGCAGTGCAGCCATCGCACGGACCGCACAGCACGTGGCCAGGCAGCAGGGGCTGCGGCGCGGCCTGCCTTCCCATCCGGGCACATGGCGTGAGCATGTGCGGCATGCCGCATCCCGAAAGATAACTTTTTTCTACGGCCGACGGCCCTTGCGGGCTGTTCTGGCCGCTATTGGCGTCTGTTATGCCCATTTACGAATATCAGTGCCCCAAGTGTCAGCATGTGTTTGAGGAGATGGTCTCCCTCTCGCAGGCGCATGGCGAGGAACCCTGTCCCCTGTGCGGCGCGCTCTCGCCGCGCATGATCTCCCACACCTCCTTCGTCCTCAAGGGCGGCGGCTGGTACGTCAGCGACTACGGCTACCGCAAGGGCATCAAGGAGGACGGGGGCAGCTCCGCCTCGGAGACGAAAGCCTCCTCCGGCGGCGATGCCGCCGCGCCTGCCGCTCCGTCCGCATCAGGCACGCAAACCACGCCGTCCGCATAGGATTATTCCATGATCGATCGCTACACCCGCCCGGAGATGGGCCAAATCTGGACACTGGAAAACCGTTACCGCGCCTGGCTGGAAGTGGAGCTGGCGGTATGCGAAGGCTGGGCCGAACTGGGCCGCATCCCGGCCGAGGCGGTGGAGGTCATCCGCCGCAAGGCCGTCATCGACGTGGACCGCATCCAGGAGATCGAGCAGACGACCCGTCACGACGTCATCGCCTTCCTCACCTCGCTGGAAGAGAAGATCGGCCCGGAAGCCCGTTACATCCATCTGGGCTGTACCTCGTCCGACATCGTGGACACGGCCAACGGCTATCTTTTCCTGCAGGCGGGCAAGCTCATCCTGGCGGACATGGACATGCTGCTGGCCTCGCTGCGGCGGCTGGCCGAAAAGTACAAGGGCGTCCTCTGCATGGGGCGCACCCACGGCATCCATGCCGAGCCCACGAGCTTCGGGCTCAAGATGGTGGGCTTCTATGCCGAGTTCGCGCGGCATCTGGAACGGGTGAAGGCCGGACTGGAGAGCGTGCGCGTGGGCAAGCTCTCCGGCGCGGTGGGCACCTACGCCTTCCTTTCGCCGGAGCTGGAAGCCGGGGCGCTCAAGCGTCTCGGCCTGGAAGTGGACCCGCACTCCACCCAGATCGTGCAGCGTGACCGCTATGCGCATTTCTTCACCTCGCTGGCCATCCTTGCGGGCGGGGTGGAGCGCCTTTGCGTGGAGCTGCGCCACCTCCAGCGCACCGAAGTGCTGGAAGTGGAAGAGGGCTTCGGCAAGGGGCAGAAGGGCTCCTCGGCCATGCCCCACAAAAAGAACCCCATCTCCGCGGAGAACATGTGCGGCCTGGCCCGCCTGCTGCGCGGCAACGCGCTGGCCTCGCTGGAGAACCAGGCGCTCTGGCATGAGCGGGACATCAGCCACTCTTCCGTGGAGCGCGTCATCATGCCCGACTCCACCATCCTTGCGGACTACATCCTCAACCGGCTGGCCCGCCTGCTGGACGGGCTGGTGGTCAAGCCCGAGCGCATGCAGGAGAACATGGACCGCTCTTTCGGCCTCTACTTCTCGCAGCGCGTGCTGACGGCCCTCATTGCCACCGGCATGCCGCGCCAGCAGGCTTACGAAGCCGTGCAGCGCCTGGCCATGCAGAGCTGGGAGAGCCGCCGTCCCTTCCCGGAACTGGTGCGCGCCGATGCCGCCATGCGGGAGAAGCTGGGCGCGCAGCTCGACGAGGATACGGCGGACGGACTGTTCGATCCCGCCTTCTATCTGCGGCATGAGGACGAGATCTATGCTCGCGTCCTTGGCCGCACGGAGTAAGTCATGACGGAAGACATGATGCAGCTCAAGCGGCGTCTTGCACGCCTGCTGGTGGAAAAATCCTACCGCGAGGGGGACTTCGTCCTCGCCTCCGGCCGTCGCAGCGACTACTATTTCGATTGCCGGGTGACGGCCCTGCACGCGGAAGGCTCGTGGCTCATCGGCTCCCTCTTCAATCATCTGCTCGCCGACCTGCCCATCGTGGGCGTGGGCGGCATGACCATGGGCGCTGACCCGCTGGTGTCCGCCACCACGGTCATCTCCCACACGCTGGGCCGCCCCCTGCACGGCATGCTTGTGCGCAAGGAAGCCAAGGGACACGGCACCGGCCAGTATGTGGAGGGGCTCGGCAACTTCACTGCCGGCGACAAGGTCGCCATGCTGGAGGATGTGGTGACCACGGGCGGGTCTCTGCTCAAGGCCTGCGACCGGGTACGAGATGCGGGGATGGAGATCGTGGCCGTGTGCGCCATTCTGGATCGTGAGGAGGGGGGTCGTGAAAAACTCCGTGACGCGGGCTATGACCTGCGGGCGCTGTTCACACGCAAGGAACTTGTGGAACTGGCCCGCTAGGAGGGATGCCGGGCCCCATCCCCGCTGCCGCACGGCCGCAAAGGGGCTTTGCCGCCTGCTGGCCGCCGGCTGCCTGGGCCTGAGCCTGGTTTTCCCTGCCTACGCCGACAACTGGCAGGCCCCTCTGGTTGACGAGGGCCTGCCTTCACATCTTGTGGCGGTGGACAAACACCGTCAGTCCTTTCTGTTTTTCGAGCGCAAGAGCCCGCTGCGGCTCAAGTACACCTTCCCCTGCACGACAGGACAGGTCCCCGGCGACAAGCAGGTCATCAACGACAAGCGCACGCCCGAGGGCATCTATTTCGTCGAATACAAGATCGCCAGCGGCCTGGACTTTGCGGAATACGGCGGCGTCGCCTACACGCTGAACTACCCCAACCCCGTGGACAGGCTGCGCGGCAAGACCGGTCACGGCATCTGGATCCACAGCAAGGGCTTCGGCATCTTCCCGCGCGACACGCGCGGCTGCGTGGCCATCGGCCTGCAGGACATTGATACCGTGGGGCCGAGCCTCGTTCCCGGCACCGCCGTGGTGCTGGCCCACGCCGTGGATGAGAACAATGTGCCCCAGCGCGATGACGGCACGGCCCGCTATCTGCGCCACCGCATGCAGCAGTGGAGCGATGCCTGGGCCGCCCGTTCGGAAAAGATGTTCGATTTTTACGACGGCGCGGCCTACAGCAAGGCCACCGAGGATTTCGGCAAGTTCCGTCAGAACAAGCAGCGTCTGTTCAAGATGCTGTCCTTCATCAAGATCATCAACCGGGACATCCATGTGCTGCAGGGGCCGGGCTACTGGGTCACCTGGTCGGAGCAGTTCTACACCGCCTCCAACCTCTCCACCGAAGGGGTGCGCCGTCTGTACTGGCAGAAGGACGCCAAGGGCGAGTTCCGTATCGTCGGCATGGAATGGACGCCGCGGGACATGGGCATGCTGGCCGAGTTCAAGCAGGGGAAGCTCATCGCCCAGGCCCTGCCTGTCCTGAGCGACGGCAGCGAAGGTCCTTCGCGGCCCGCGCTGGACATGCCGGAAAGCGCCGCCGACGAGAAGGCCGCCGCGGCCGCGGGCAGCGAACAGGAACGCCTGCTGGCGGCGGACGCGCTGGTGCCCCGCAATCGTCCGACGCAGATCACCGGAGAGATCAACTGGGGCAGCGGGGCGACGCTCGATACCCTGCGCCCTGATGAACGGGAGCTTTCCCTGACGGGCGGCGAGGGGGCCGCCGGCACGGAGACGCCGCAGGAAACGGCGGCGCCCGCGCAGGCGCAGCCTGAGACCGTCGCCGCCGGCGAGCCGCAGAAAGCGGCCGAAGCGGTCACGCCCCCCGCACCGGAACCGGCCACGCCTCCGCCACCCCCGGCGCTGGAGCTGACGCCGTCCCTGCGCGAGGAGCTCACGGCGCGGGCGTCGGCCTGGCTCTCGGCCTATGCCGGACGGGATACGAGGGCCGAGGCGCTGGAGAGCGGCTACTACGACGTCAAGGGTTTCAACAAGACGGCGGGGCTGCCCCGCGGCCTGAGCCTCGCGCAGGAGCGTCGCGAACGGCAGCGCCTGCTGCGCTCGCCCTGGCTGCGCATCTATCCCGGCGCGCAGGAGTGGTCCGTGGACGGCCAGACGGCCCACTGCCGCCTGCCGGTGCTTTTCGTCGGCCAGCGCGGCATCGAGGAAGGCCTGCGGGAACTCTGGTGGCAGCGCGGCGAGGATGGCGTGTTTCGTCTGGTCGCCGGCCGCTGGACGCCCGGTGAGCACGGCCTGTCCACGGTCTATCTGGAAGCCGCCAGCGGCGAGGCCAGCGCCATGCTCGAGCGCTGGCGCGCAGCCTGGGAGAAGGCCGATCTGGACGCCTATATCGCCTGCTATACCGCCGACGCCCTGCAGCAGGGACGGCGCGGGGCCCGCAATCTGCGCCAGCAGAAGCAGAACCTCTGGCAGCGGGTCACCCCCACCCTCGTGCAGCTCAGCGGCATGCGCTTCACGCTGGACAAGAAGGGCCTGCGGGCCGACATGATGCAGAACTACGCCGACAGCAAGGGCATGAGCGACCGGGGGACCAAGACCCTGTTGCTGGAATACGACGGGACGAGCTGGCGCATCGCCCGTGAAGACTGGGCGGCCGAACCGTCCGCACGCTAGGCATGAGCAACGATACGCGACTGAGCCTCATCCTGATGAGCGACGACGGCGCGCGGCGCACGCTGCGCGTACGCCGGGGGCGTTTTTACGTCTTCATGATCTGCCTGTTCTGCTTCCCGCTGCTCGCTGCGGGGCTGGGCTGGTGGTCTTTCCAGCTCTGGCGGAGCAATGCCGCGCTGGTGGCGGAGCAGGCCCGTCTTGAGCGGGCCCTGCTGGAAGCGGAGGCCACGGCCGAACGGCTGGAGAACCTCGAGATCCTCCTCAAGGAGCAGAATGTGGACGGCCGCCGTCTGCTGGCCCATCGTCTGGTAGGCCACTCGGAAGCGACGGCCTCCGTCGAGCCGGAGGAGAGCCCCGAAGTGCAGAAGGAGATGGAGCAGGCCCTGAAGCAGCCGAGCGAGGGGCCCGGCCATGCGGAATTCCCCGCCGTCGCCTCCGACCTCGTGAAGGTGCTCAACGTGCGGGCCCGCTCCTTGGGCAACGGCCGTCTGCGCGTCTCGCTCGACTTGCGCAATACCGAACGGCAGAAGGTGGTCTCCGGCGTGGTGGAGGTGACCCTGCTGACGGCCGACGGCCAGCAGCATGCCGTGAGCTTTGAGCCGGACGATGTGGGGGATTTCCGCATCAGCCGCTTCAAGCGCGCGGTCATGGTCTCCCGCTTGCCCCGCTCCGTGGGCAAGCTGGAAAACAGCCAGGTCATCATAGAAGTGAAGAAGACCGACGGCGAGCTCCTCTTCCGCAACATTTTTGCCGTCGAACGCTGACCGTAAGGCGCTCCGCAAGGAGCGCTTTTTTTCGTGATTTGTCCTGCGGGCCGCATGGCTGCGGCGCGCCGCAAGAAAGCCTGTTCTGCTTGGCCCCTCCACGTTCCATCCCATGTGGCCTGCCGCTTTGCGGAAAAATACGGTTTTTCCTCGTAGTTTTGGCGCGGCGGCGCGATGCGCCGCCGCTTCGCGCTTTGCCGTTTTCAATGGCGAAACGCTCTAAAAAAAACGCCCGCTTCGCGGGCGTTTTTTTTACGGGACCGGAGATCAAGGACGATTTTCGCTCTGAGGCTGATCCTGCTTTTACAGCTGAAGCGATTGCGGGTCCGCCTGTTGAAGTGCATCCCCATCCGTACGAGAGCACAGACCGACGGCAGGGTAGCGCAGCAAAGACTGAATTTTTTTCACCTGACGGTGAACGTACTGCATGTGTGCTCAAAAGCCGGGGGACAAAGAAAGCTTGTCTGTGGTAGCCCGTATCGCCGTCATGCAAATAACTGTTGTATCATAGTAACATCTTCAAAAAGAGCTTTATTTTTGATTGAATAATATTATTGCAATATGATAATGTGATTTTATTATCTAGTAATCTTCTTGAATATAATGGGTTGTTCAAAAATTCTTTTATTATAAAGTGAAAAAAATCGTGTTGGTTGAACAACCAATCATTTATCAGACCTGAAAAAAAGCTCATATTCTTCTGATTTGGCATAAAAAAATTGTTCACAAGAGACATTTTCTTTGCCTCCTGCACGAAAATTTGCTATCCCAGAAGAGCGAACCGCCATTTCGGCTGGGAAGGGCGCTCGCATGGTCTGCGGCAGGGGCGGCAACGCTCCCTCGAAACCACGACCGCAAGGTCGGCAACGCTGCAATGAGGAGGCGGCTGTGGAAATTTTTGTTGAGTTGCTGAAAGGCTTGAACAGCATCGTCTGGGGGCCCGTCATGCTCGTACTGCTGGTCGGTACGGGCCTGTACCTCAATTTCGGTCTCAAATTCTATTCTTTCCGTAACTGGATGCGCGCCTACAAGTGCCTGTGGGACGGGCGCGATCACAAGTCCGAACACGGTGAGATCTCGCCGTGGAACGCTCTGATGACCGCCATCGCCGCCGACATCGGTACCGGCAACATCGTGGGCGTGGCCACCGCCATCGCCATCGGCGGCCCCGGCGCGCTCTTCTGGATGTGGGTGACGGCCCTCGTGGGCATGATGACCAAATTCTCCGAAGTGCTGCTCTCCGTGCACTTCCGTGAAAAGACGCCCGCCGGCAACTGGGTGGGCGGCGCCATGTACTTCATCAAGAACGGTCTGGGCAAAAACTGGACCTGGCTTGCCATCTGCTTCGCCGTGTTCGGGGCCTGCGCCTGTATCGGCACCGGCGCCATGGTGCAGGCCAATGCCGTATGCGGCAACCTGGTGAGCACGTTCGGCTTCAACAAGTATCTGGTGGCCGTGGTGCTGGTGATTTTGTGCGTGATGGTGCTGCTGGGCGGCGTCAAGCGCGTCGGCGCCGTGGCCGGCAAGCTCGTGCCCTTCATGGCCGGTTTCTACATCATCATGTGTCTCATCATCATCGGCCTGCACATCGACCGCGTGCCTTCCGTGTTCATCTGGGTCGTCAAGGACGCCTTCACGCCCACCGCGGCGCAGGGCGGCTTTGTGGGCGCCACCATCATGATGGCCATCCAGATGGGTATGGCCCGCGGCATCTTCTCCAACGAAGCCGGCCTCGGCACAGCCCCCATGGCCCATGCGGCCTCCACGGCGGAAAGCCCGCTGGTGCAGGCGTCCATCGGCATGCTTGACGTGTTCATCGACACCATCATCGTCTGCTCCATGACCGGTTTCGTGATCCTGGTCGCCGTGGTGCCGGACGTGCTGCCCGCCGGCGTGGCTCCCACGGTGGTCCCTGGCGATCCCCTTTGGAGCAGCGGGCTCAATGGTGGGCAGCTCAGCGCCGTGGCTTTCGGATCCACGCTGGCAGGTTTCGGGGAGTACGGCGTGAGCATCGCGCTGGCCCTTTTTGCCTTCACCACCACCCTCGGCTGGTGCGTCTACGGCGAACGCTGCGTCATCTTCCTTTTCGGCGACAGGGCCCAGATTGCCTTCCGCATCGTGTACTGCCTTGCCGTGGGTGTGGGTGCCGTCATCGCCCTCGACATGGTGTGGCTCATCGCCGACACCTGCAATGCGCTCATGGCCTTCCCCAACCTCTTCGGCATCCTCTTCCTGAGTCCGGTGCTCTTCCAGATCGTCCGGGAGGAGGTGAAGAAGGACCCGCGCTTCGTCTGCTGACCGCCGGCGAAACAGCATTTGTGACGACAGGAGCCGCCCTTCGGGCGGCTCCTTTTCGTTTGTCCGCGTTTCCAGCGCGTTGCCCGACGTTGGACGCGCATAGCCTGCCTGTCCTCGCCTTGACGGTTGGAAAAGATTTATTTAAGCTTAATAATAACTACTACTATTTTTTTCTTGTGCGGCATGCACGAGAGGAGAGAAGACCCCACAGGAGGACTGATGAACCGAATCTGCAAGCTGGGATTGTTGTCCGCGGCCCTCATGCTGGCGCTCTTCGGCCAGGCGGCGGCGCAGGGCAAGGACGAGCCGCGCAAGGAAAGCGCCGTGCGGCCTGCGCCCAACGGGCTGGAGATCCCGAAAGACTTTGAGAACTAGGCCGTCATCTCCGTGTCGCACCGCACGGACCGCAAAAGTATGCGCGTCATCCTCGGCAACGATATCGCCGTGAAGGCGGCGCGTGCGGGACAAACGAACCCGTGGCCCGACGGGGCCATCGTCGCCAAGGTGGCGTGGAGCGAGAAACAGGATGAGCTGTGGCCTGCCGCGGTGGTGCCGGACAAGCTCCTGAACGCGGAGTTCATGTTCAAGGACAGCAAGCGCTTTGCGGACAACGGCACGGGCTGGGGCTGGGCCAGATGGGTGGGCCCTGACCGGGAACCCTACGGCAAGGACGCGAATTTCGAGAAGGAATGCATCGACTGTCACGCCCCGGCGGCGGAGGACAGAGACTGGGTCTTCACGCACGGCGCAGCCATGCGCTGATGCGCCTGCCGACGTTCGATCCACGGGCCGCCGCCAGGCGGCCCTTTTTTCTGTGCAGCGTGCTGCCGTTGAAAAGGCGATACGCGAGGCGGCTGCACAGCGCCGCCCGGCCAAAACCCAGCGGGAAGCCCGCGTTTTCCCCGCGAAACGACAGACCGCAGAGAGTGGGGAACAAAGCCTTTCGACCGGAAAGTGCGCCAAGCTCCCGCCTGCCGTGCCTGCCGGCGGACGTGTCGCTGTCCCTCAGGGCGGGCTTTCCGCAATGTGAAAAAAAGAGCAGCAGATTTGTGGGGATGAGCGCTTCACAAGGGGGTGTCGTTTTGGTACGTTTGCCTATGAGTCTCCGTTTTCGGCGGGTCGTTTTGCAGCCGGCGGGGTGCGCCATTCATGACAAGGAGGGGCAAGGCTTTGCAAAAACGCTATCTTCCTGTGACCATCGTGGTCGTGGTTCTGGCCGTCCTCGGCATAGGGGGGTATGTCGTCCCCCTGCTCATGCCGCAGGCGGCTCCTGTTTCGCCGCAGCGCATCCTGCTGCCCAACGCCGGCGGCGCCGTGGTCTTCGACCATAACGCCCATGCGGCACTGCCCGACATGACGTGCAGCACCTGTCATCACGACAGCCTGACGCCCAAGCCGGAGCCGGCCGCCGTGCGCTCCTGTGCGCAATGTCACGGCCTGACCTTTGACGAGAGCTTCCGCAAGGAACACGTCACCCGCTATGACGGGGAGGCCTGCGTCACCTGTCATCACTACGAGCTTGCCCGCAAGGACTGGGGCCACAAGCGGCACGCCCGCGAGATGGGCCTTGATTGCCGGGACTGTCACCACAAGGATACGGGGATCGAGCCCGAACCCCAGAACTGCGCCGACTGCCATGAAGCCGGCGCAGCGCCCACGCACAAGCCCGCCGAGTCCGGTACGCCGCCCAACCTCGCGGATGCCGTGCACGCCCGCTGCGTGACCTGCCATGAAGATCTGTTTGCCAAGAAGGTCAACGGCTGCGCGTCCTGCCACGATGTGAAGCCCATGCGGGAGCAGCCCGCCGAAGCGCGCAGCAAGGTGTCCCCGCTGTATGCCGACTGCGTCGTCTGCCATGAGGCGGGCGGCGACAAGCTGCTCCTGGGCCGCATGGACGCTTTCCACAAGCAGTGCATGGGCTGCCATGAGAGCAAGGGCAAGGGGCCGTTCAAGAAGGGGCAGTGCGCCCAGTGTCATACCTCGAAGTGAGGCAAGCATGAAAGAACTTTTCCAGATGCTGCCGGATCCGCGTTTCCATCTGGTGTACGGCATCACGCAGCGATTCAGCGAGGGGCCAAGCCCGCGGCAGGTGCGCCTCAACCGTGAGGGCTTCAAGCTCCTGGAGGGCGTCAGCAAGAAAGCTCTGGTCTACCCCTACCAGAAGCTGGGCGTGCATCCCTCCCCGACCAAGGGGGACGTGTTCTCGCCCATTTTCGGACGGATCACGGAAGTCAACGAGCGCTCCATCTTCGTGGAGGCGGTGGAGCCCGACGAGGAGCTGCGCGCCGCCGCCCAGAGCGTGGAGAAGGTCGATCTGCTGGCCATGCCCGAACGGGGCGCGGACCTTGTGCCCATCCTCAAGGGGCTCGGCCTCAATACCCGATCGCTCGGCCAGGACTGCGAGACCCTCATCATCAACGGCCTCAACCCCGATCCGGGCGTGACCTGGGCCGAACCCATGCTGCTGGCCCATCAGCGCAACCTGCACAACGGGCTGGAGATGCTGCGCCGTCTTTCTCCGGCCAAGCGCATCCTGCTGGCCGTGCCCAAGGAGATACGCCTCCAGCACCATGATGTGGAGATCGTGCACGTGCCCTCCCACTATCCGGCCAGCGTCAACGCCCTGGTCATCAAGGCCGTGACCGGCAAGGAACAGCCGGAAGGCGTGGGCATCGTGGGCCTGCACAACGTCTGGAGCCTCGGCCGGGTGGCCGTGACCGGCCTGCCGCTGACGGAGACCGTCATCACCATCGGCAGCTTCACCCATTCCGGCAACTATATCGTGAAGGAAGGCAGCATGCTCGGCGAGCTGCTGGCCTTCGCCAACATCGAGCTCAAGGACGGGGATACCCTGGTGCGCGGCGGCCCGCTGCGCGGGGAGAGCATCGAGAAGCTCTCGCGCAGCGTCACCAAGGGAGCCACGGGCGTCTTTGTGGTGGAAGCGGGCAGCGTGCCCGTCATGGAAGGTCACAGCCCCTGCATCAACTGCGGGGCCTGCGTGCTGGTCTGTCCCGCCCGCCTGAGCCCCAACCTGTTGAGCCGCTATGCGGAATTCGCCCTGCATGAGCGGGCCCGCAAGGAATACGTGGAGCAGTGTCTGGAATGCGGCCTGTGCGGCTATGTCTGCATCGCGCGGCGTCCCGTCCTGCAATATATCCGCCTGGCCAAACACAAGCTGGCCGAGGCCGATGCCGCCCGGCGTCTGGAAGAACTGAAACCCGTCGGACAAGAGGACGCCGCGTCCGGCGCCGCCAAAGGAGGCAACTGATGACTACCGCGCCGTCTTCCGTGCTGCTGGCCATGAGCGCGCCGCCGTACTGGCATTGCGGGCGCAGCATCCGGCGGCAGAGCCTCTACATGCTGGCGGCGTTGCTGCCCGCCGTCTGCTTTGCCGTCTGGAACTGGGGCCTGCCCGCCGTGCGCGTCATGGCTCTGAGCGTCGCCGTCTGCGTGGCGGTGGAGGCCCTCTGTCAGCGCCTCATGGGCCGCGAGCTGGCCGTGGACGACCTGACGGCCGTCTGTTCGGGCCTGCTGCTGGCCTTCCTGCTGCCGGCGGATTCCCCGTGGTGGCTCGTCCTCATCGGCGCGGTCACGTCCATCACCCTGGGCAAGATGGCCTTCGGCGGCCTGGGGGCCAATCCGGTCAATACCGTTCTGGTGGGCTGGGCCGTGCTCTTCGTCTCCTTCCCCCTGCACATGGACGCCAATGCCGCTTCGCTGGGCACGTCCTTCGTGGACCCGCTGGTGCGGCTCAAATTCTTCGGGGCCGAACAGGCCGCCCACATCCCGCTGACCGACCTGCTGCTCGGCCGTCAGATCAACGGGCTCGGGGCGGGGCAGATCGCCGCGCTTTTCGTGGGCGGTTCGCTGCTCTGCATGCGGGGGATACTGCGCTGGCACTCGGCGCTGGGCTTCTTCCTCGGCGTGGCGGGCATCGCGGCCATCTTCCACGCTTCCGATCCGGCGCTGCATGCCTCGCCGCTCTATCATCTCTGCACGGGCTCGGTCATGCTGGGGGGCTTCTTCCTGATCACCGACCCGGCCAACGCCCCGTCGCGTCCGCTGCCCATGTTCCTTTACGGGCTCATCGGCGGCGGGCTGGTGATGGCCATACGCAAATACGGCGTCTACACGGACGGTACGCCCTTTGCCATCCTGCTGGTCAACATGCTGACCCCGCTTCTGGACATGATCCGTCCCAAACCTTTCGGAGTGCGCTAGCATGGGCGATATCCTACGCATGATCGTTGTGTTGTCGGCCCTGTGCGGCCTGAGCGGCTTTGCGCTTTCCTATCTCAAGATGGTGACGGCGCCGGGCATCGAGGAGCAGGTGCTCACCTACGTGCAGGGGCCGGCCATCCACAAGGTCTTCACCGGACTGGACAATAACCCCATCGCCGATCGCAAGGCCTTCAGCCTGCCCGACGGGCGGGAAGTGCGCGTCTTCCCGGCGCTGCGCGGCGGTCTCCTGGTCGGGGTGGCCATCGAGGACAAGGGCAAGGGCTACGGCGGCGCCGTCGGCGTCATGGTCGGCTTCAACGTGGCCGACGACACGCTGGCGGGCATCGGCACGACCGAACTCAAGGAGACCCCCGGCCTCGGCATGCGCATCGCCGAACCCGGCTTCACCGGGCAGTTCATCGGCAAGCCGCTGCCGGTGGCCCTCAAGGCGCAGGGCGGCGGCATCGACGCCGTTTCCGGGGCGACCATCTCTTCCGCCGGCGCGGTGACGGCCGTCAACAACGCCGCCGCCGTCTACAAGGCTCTCAAGCCTGAAATCCTCAAGACCTGGGGCAAATAGGAGGCACCATGAGCGTCATGCACGAATTTACCAAGGGCCTCTGGCAGGACTTGCCGCCCTTCCGCCTGGTGCTGGGCCTCTGTCCCACCCTGGCCGTGACCAGTTCGGCCAATAACGGTCTGGGCATGGGGGCTGCCGTCATCTTCGTCCTTGTGCTGTCCAACATGCTCATTTCCATGGTGCGCGGCATCATCCCCAAAAAGGTGCGCATCGCCTGCTTCATCGTCATCGCGGCCTCTCTGGTGGTGGCGGTGGAGCTGCTCATGCAGGCCTATGCCTATCCGCTCTATCAGCAGCTCGGCATCTTTGTGCCGCTCATCGTCGTGAACTGCATCATCCTGGCCCGCGCGGAGGCCTTTGCCGCCAAGAACGGCGTGGCCGCCTCGGTGGCCGACGGGCTGGGCATCGGGCTGGGCTTCACCCTGTCGCTGACCTTCCTGGGCTCCCTGCGCGAGATCCTGGGCAACGGGACCTGGTTCGGCATGCCCGTCATGTGGGAGGGCTTCGAGCCGTTCCGCATCATGGTGCAGGCGCCGGGGGCCTTCATCTGCCTGGGGCTCATCCTGGCGGGGATGAACGTCATCAACGTCTGGCAGGCGCGGCGCAAGGGCCTGCGCGAGCCCGATCCGGTGGGTTGCAGCGGCTGCGGCTGCTGCTCGCTCGACAAGAAGGACTGATAGGAGACGGATATGGAAATCTTCCAGTTGTTCATTGCCGCCATCTTCGTCAACAACATCGTCCTTGCGCAGTATCTGGGCAACTGCCCCTATCTGGGCTGCTCCAAGGAAAAGAGCGTGGCGCTGGGCATGGGCGGCGCGGTGATCTTCGTCATCGTCGTCTCCACGCTCTGCACCTGGCTCATGCAGAGATACGTGCTGGCGCCCTACGGCCTCGGCTATCTGCAGACCATCGTCTTCATCGTGGTCATCGCCTCGCTGGTGCAGTTCGTGGAGATGTTCCTCAAGAAGATGGTCCCGCCGCTCTACGCGGCGCTGGGCATCTTCCTGCCGCTCATCACCACCAACTGCGCGGTCATGGGGGTGGCCATCCTGGTGCAGCGCGAGGAGTACGACCTCGTGACCTCGCTGCTCTATGGTCTGGCTTCGGGCATGGGCTTCACGCTGGCTCTGCTGCTCATGGCGGGCATTCGCGAGCGTCTGGATACCTGCCGTCTGCCCAAGGCGCTGGCGGGAACGCCCATCGCGCTGATCATGGCCGGGCTCATGTCGCTGGCCTTCATGGGCTTCAAGGGTATGGCGCAGTAGCGCCGTCCGAACACGCCGCCTGCGGGCGGATGAGGATTCTGCTATGGTGACGACATCCATCATCATCCTTTTCGGGCTGGGGCTGCTGGCTTCGGTGGTGCTGGCCGTGGCTTCGCGCGTCTTCTACATCAAGGAGGACCCGCGCGTGGAGGCCGTGCTGGAAGTGCTGCCCGGGGCCAATTGCGGCGGCTGCGGCTTTGCCGGTTGCGAAGGCTACGCCGCTGCGGTGGTCAATGACCCCAAGATCCCGGCCAACAGCTGCTGCGCCGGCGGCGCGCAGACCAGCATCGCCGTGGGCGAACTGACGGGCAAGACCGTGTCCGAGGCCGAGCCCCTCATGTCGCTGCGCCGCTGCGACAAGGTGGCCGGCAACGTGGCCCTGCGCTATCAATATCAGGGCATGCCCTCCTGCGCGGCGGCGGCCATGTTGCGCGGCGGCGTGGACAACTGCCAGTATTCCTGCCTCGGTTTCGGCGACTGCGTCGTGGGCTGCCCCTTCGAGGCCATGCGCATCGTCAACGGCCTTGTGCAGGTGGATGCCCGCAAGTGCATCGGCTGCGGGCGCTGCGTGCAGACCTGCCCGCGTGGGGTGCTGGAGCTCGTGCCCAAGCGGGCCCGCGTGGCCGTGTACTGCAATACCCGCGACAAGCTGCGCGCCGTGACCGACATCTGCGACAGCGGTTGCATCAAGTGCTGCAAGTGCGTCAAGGCCTGTCCGGCCAAGGCCGTGCGGCTGGAGAACAACCGCATCGTCATCGACCAGCTGCAATGTCTTTCCTACGGCGGCGAGTGCAACGAGGCCTGTGTGGCCGGTTGTCCGCGGCATATCTTCCGCTACACGCGGGGCATCATGGAAGAGATACGCCCCGTTTCCGGGACCATCCCCCAGACCGCCGCTGCCGCCCCGCAGGCGTCCGCCCAGGAGTAACGTCATGGTAAAGTCTTCCTCCCTTTTTCGTCCTCTTGCCGCCCGCTGCGGGCGGCGTGATTTCCTGCGCGGCCTGCTTCTGGGCGGCGGCGCGCTGGCCGGGATGGGCCTGCTGCCGGGGACGGCCCGGGCCCTCGCCCTGCCGGGAGCCGCGCCCTATGCTCGTACCGAACTCTTCATGGGCACTTTCGTGCGCGTGCAGATCGCCGGATGCGGTCAGGCGCAGGCCTCCGAGGCGGCGGAGCGCGCCCTCGGCCTGGGGCGGCGTCTGGCCGCCCTGTATGACCGGCATGACGGCGGTTCTCCGGTGAGCGTGCTCAATGCGCGGGGGAGCCTGGACGGCGCTCCCGCCGAGCTGTGTTCCCTGCTGGAGCAGGCGGCCGCCATCCATGCCCGCACGCCGCATTTCGACATCAGCGTGCTGCCCCTGCTGCAATGGCGGCAGGCCGCGGGCGCAGGCCCGGACGCGAAGGCGGACAAGGCGCTGCGCGAGCTCGTGGATGCCCGCGCCATCCGGGTGGACGGCAGCCGTATCCGGCTGCTGCGGCAGGGCATGGGCATCACCCTGGACGGCATCGCCAAGGGGGCGGTGGTGGACGCCATCTCCGCCGAGCTGCTCCGCTGCGGCTGCCCCGATCACCTCGTGGATGCGGGTGGCGACATCGTGGCCCGCGGTACGGCCGACGGCGGCAGGCCGTGGACCATCGCCGTGGAGGACCCCGAAAAGCGCGGCAGCTATCCCGCCGTCCTGCCTCTGCGGGATCAGGCCATAGCCACGTCCGGCAATTATGAGCAGTCCGGCGGGCATCTTTGCGATCCCCGCAGCGGCGCCGTCTCCCGCCTGCGTTCGTGCAGCGTGGTGGCCGGGCGGTGCAGCCTGGCCGATGCGCTGGCTACCGGCCTTTCCCTGCTGCCCGCCGGGCATGTGGCTGCGGGCGCGGCGGCCCATGCGGCGGCGAGCCTTGCCGTGGACGGCGGCGGACGTTCGGCCTTTTCGGCCAACTGGCCCGCGTGACGTGTCCCGGCGGCGGGCCGGGGACACGCGGCGAAGAGGGGAGAGCTTCCGGCTCTCCCCTCTTTCTTTTGCGCTGCCCGGCATGGGGAGCGCGGGTCTTTCCGCCTTGTCAATATTCTAGGAATATTCTAGAAAAAGGGACATCGTCCACCGGGCAGCCGCCCGCTCCCAGAAAAAGAGAAAACGATCATGTCGCGTTCCAAACGAAAATCTTCCGCGCGGCGGAATGTCTCCGCCGCCGACACGCCTGCTGCTGCCGCTTCTTCCGTTTCATGCACGGAAACGACGCCAGCCGGACCTGACGCCGCGGCCTCTGCCGCCCCTGCGTCCGTCTCCCGTACGCAAACGGCGCAGGCCGGGCTTGACGATACGATCCCTGCCGCACCGCCCAGCCCAGTGACGCTCCCTCTGCCGGGCAGCGTTCCGCCGCAAGTTCCCGGGAGCCCGAAAACGGGCGTTTCCGGGCTCACCTGCGTGCTTTGCTGCATCATCTGCCTGCTGGCCGGTCTGTTGCTGGGGAACCTCCTGCCGCATGTCCTCGACGGACGGGGTGGGGGAGGGGAGCCCGCACGTCCCGAGGCGGCCGCTTCGTCTCCGGCCCCGGCAGCGGCTCAGGCCGAGGCTGCCTCTCCGTCCGCGCCCGCTGCGCCGTCCGCCGCGGCGGCAGCCCCCGCGCAGGGAGCGGCGCAGGCGATGTCCCCGCAAGCGGGTGCGAATCTGGAGCTGGAGCACATCGGCCACCTCGAAAAGAGCCTTGCCGCCAATCCGCAGGATGTCGCGCGCTGGACGGAGCTTGGCAATGCCTACTTCGACATGCATCAGCCGCTCAAGGCCATCGAGGCCTATGAACGCTCGCTGGCGCTGCGGCCCGGCGATCCCAACGTGCTGACCGATCTGGGCATCATGTACCGTGAGAGCGGGCAATACGAACTGGCCCTGCGGAGCTTTGACCGGGCCATGCGCGCGGACCCGACGCACGAGAATTCCCGTTTCAACAAGGGGATCGTCCTGCTGTTCGACCTGCACCGGCATGCCGAGGCCAAGGCTGTCTGGCAGGAGCTGCTGCGCATGAATCCCCGGGCCACGGCCCCGGACGGGACGGGCCTGCGCACGCTCATCGAGCAGTGCGACAAGCCGTTGCCCTGACGTCTGTCGAGAAGATCTTGCAATCATCGCATCTGCCTGAACGACATGCCAACTCGCTATGTCCTGCTTGCTTCCGGTGAGAGACCGCCGCATGTCCCGCCTTCCCCTGCGGAAAGCGCGCTGGGGAAGGGATGGGGGGCGTGGGGGGAAGGGGAACCCCTCCCGCGCCGGCGGAGGGGTTCCCCTTCCCCCCAAACGAAACCGCACATAGTGTCAACAGGCCCTGGGAGTGGGAGAAAAGCCATGTTTGAACGCATCCGTACGGCGGTCGCCGCCGTGAGTCTGTCCCGTCACCTGCGCACGATGCTGCCGTCCGCGCTGGCGATCCTGCTGCTTTGCGCCGCCACGGCCGGCGCGGCCATCCTGCAACCGCCGGCGCCGCCCGTGCCGCCCGTGGCCCGGACGCTCCCCGCCGGGGAGTCCGCGGAGATGGTGCCCGCTCATTTGAGCCAGCCCAGCCTGTCCCTGCTGCCTTTCCTTCAGGTCTATGTGGACACGACGGGCGAGATGGACGTGGAAGAGGTGGCGGCCCTGGCGCCGGACAAGAACTTCGCGCCGCTGGACGTGAAGCGCCTGCCGCGCGTGACGGGCGTGACCTGGCTGCGCTTCGTGCTGGATGCCGCCGCGCCTGGCCAGGAGAGCAGCGCCATCCTGCTCGACATGGGCGAGAGCGTGCCCGGTACGCCCACGCTCTATAATCCGCTGTTCGATACCCTGAGCAATTCTGTGGAGTGGCGGGAAAATACGCCGACCTCCCGCAATGTCCTGCTGCTGCCCCGCGCGGGCGCGGAAGCGCAGGTCTGCTTCCTGCGGCTGGACGGGCTGCCCGGGCTGTGGTTCTCGCCCACGCTGCGCACGCCGCACAATGCAGCTACGGATCTTTCCGGCCTGGCCTCCAAGAGCGCGCTGGTCGCGCTGGCGGTGGTCATGCTGCTGTGTCTGTTGCGCGGCCTGTCCGAGCATGGCCAGTGGCGCATCTGGACGGCCCTGTATGTCGCGGCCGCGCTGGTGCAGGGGTATTTCGGCATCCCCGGCAACGGGGCCGGATATTTTTCGCTCGAGGATACGGCCGCTTTGCTGACGCCGGGCCTGGCGCTCATGTTCCTGCCGCATGTGGGGCGGCATCTCATGCAGACGCGGGGGCGGCACCGCTTCCTTGACGCGCAGTTCATCCTGCTGGTGCTGCCCGGCGCGGCGCTGGCCCTGCTGCCGCTGGTGCCGGACATGGCCTGGACGGCGCGTTATCTGCCCCTCTGGCCCGCCGGCAGCCTGCTGTGCGTGCCCACGGCCACGGCGGCCTGCCTCATGGGCCTGCCGGGGGCGCGGCGCTTCCTGCTGGGCATCCTCCTGCAGTCGGCGGCCGTGGCCGCGTCCGTCCTCGGGCTGGACTCCGGCTATGCGCCCGGCGTGCTGGACTCGCTGCCGCTCTGGGGCACGGCCCTGAGCGCGCTGCTCATCACCGCGACCGCCGTTCCCCGTCGGGAAGAGGAGGAAGACGAGGAAGAGGCCCCCATCGACCTGACCATGCCGGCCGTCAGCCAGGGGGTGTCCCTGGCCGATGACGGGCCGTTGAGCATGGGGACGCCCCAGCGTTCGGATCAGCTCCCTCTGCTGGAGGACCCCCATCTGCGCCTGCTGCCCTCGAGCGAGGAGGGCATAGCCCTGCCCCGCCTGGACGAGGAGATGCCGGAGCCCGTCGCCACCCCCGTGCCGCCTCGGACGGAAACGCCGCCCGCGCCGTCCGCACGGCCCGCGGCCGATCCGCTGGATGCCGAGCGGCTGGAGGAAGCCCTGCGGCGTCCTTTGGACGACCTCATGCGGGAGAGCGCCGTGCTGGATCAGTGCTCTTTGCCGCCTTCCGCGCGGGAGACGGCCCGGAACATGACCACGGCCGCCCGTCAGATGCTGGCGGTGCTGCGGGACCCTGCCAGCGTCCTGCCCGGCGTGTCCGCCCCGGCTCTGCAGGAGACCTTCGATCTGCAGGAACTCATGCGTTCGGTGCATGATTCCGTGGCCGCGGCGGCGGAGAACAGCGGCATCGCCCTGGCCTGGTACATGCCTCCCTACCTGCCGTCCTTCTACAGCGGCGAATATCAGGCGCTGGATGCGGTGCTGCGCGAACTGCTGGAAAGCGCCGTCCGCGCCACGCGTCAGGGGGCTGTGCATTTTTCGGTCCGGCGCGTGCCGGACAGCGACGATCCCGGTTATCTGCTGTTCACCGTACAGGACAGCGGCTCCGGGACGCCCCCGGCGGAACGTTCCAGCCTGGCGCTGAGTCACGCCTGGGAACTGGCCGGGCGCAGCAACGGCTTTTTGAGCGCCGAGTGCGGCATCAGGGGCGCGACCATCGCCTTCACCCTGCATCTGGAGCCTGTGGAAGGCGCAGCGGAGGCCCCGTCGGCTCCGTCGGCGGCCCACGCGGGCCGGTCCGCCCGGCGGGCGCGCATCCTCGTGTGCACGCCCGGCGCTATGGACCGTCAGGCGCTGGTGCACATGCTCGACGGCTTGTCCTGCGTGGTCCTGCAGGCGCGTACCCTGCCGGAAGCGCTGGCCCTGCATGAACAGCGCCCGGTGACCATGCTCATCGCCTCCGGTTCGCAGGTGTCCGTCAAGGCGCAGGAAACGCTGGAGCGTTTCCGCCAGCGCGCCACGGCGGCGCATCTGCCGGTCTTCGGGGCCATCGCCGTCACCGGGGACGACAGCCAGTGGGATGCGCTGGCCGCGGCAGGCTTCACGCATGCCCTGCTGGAGCCTGTGGATCGTGAGGCCCTGCGTCAGACGGTGCGGGAGATCCTGGAAGCCTTCTTCGGCAGTCAGGGCGCGGAGGAGGCTGCCTCTTCGGAGGCTGCCGCGGGCCATCCCGCCGGCTTCCCGCCGCTTTCCGGCCTGCTGGCGTCGCCGTCCCGTGGGCGGGAAGAGGCGCAGCCCGGCGAGCCCGCCCCTGAAGCGGCTGCCGAGGCCGCGCCCGCGTCGGAAGACGTGGCCGCGGTTTCCTCCGCCGGGCAGGCGACGCTGCCGGAGACCGGCGAAGAGCCGGCTGCCGCCCCGGCGGAAAGCGTGGAGGATGCGCGCCCGGCTCTGGATAATCGCTGGGGCGAGACGGCCCCTGCCGTAGAGACGGCGAGCGGCGCGACGCAGGCCGCAACGGTCACGGACACGCCGGAAACGGCCCCGGCAGAGGATCTGCCTGTCATCGACAATCAGTGGGGCGCGGCTCCTGCGGCTTCTCCCGCAGCGGAGGAACTGCCGGATCTGGATAACCAGTGGGGCCGGACCGTGCCCACGACGTTCATGGCGCGTGAGGAAGCCACGCCTGCCGCTGCTGAAGAAGCGGCTCCGCCTGTCGAGGCGACCGTGCAGGAGGCCCCCGCGCCGTATGCGGAAGAGATCTTGCTGCCTGAGGCCCCTGCGGCCTCTGCCGCATCCGCTGCGCCGTCCGTAACGGAGCTGGCCGTGACGGAGCAGCCCTCGGAAGCGGAGGCGGATCTGCCGTCCCCGGCCGGGGAAAGCGCTTCTCAGGCCCAAGCGGAAAACCTGCCGCCGCTTGAGGATGCTGCGGAGACGGCGGCCGCGCCGGCCGCAGCCGTGGCGCCGGAAACCAAGGCGGCATCGGCAGATACGGTGACGCCGGACGAGGCGGCGGCCGATGCGGCGGAGGATGATGGAGCGCTTGCGACCGGTGATGCCGGGGAGGGCGCTGCCGCGCCGCTCGCGGCCACGCCGTCGGCTTCTGCGGGCATCTCGCCGCAGGTCACGCCTTCGCCTGCTTCCGGCGAATTCCTGGAGTGGGTGGGCGAGCCGACGCCCATCCCGTCCAGCCGCCCCAAGGCTGAAGGTATCCGCAAGCCCGCCGCGCAGGCCGCAGCGGAAACGTCGGCCCCTGCGGGCGCAGCACAGCCGGTCACGCTGACCATGCAGGAAGCCCTCAGGGCTGCGGAGCAGGGACAGCTGCCGGGCGCGCAGAAGGCGGCACCGCAGCCTCAGGCGCGCCAGACGTCCGCCGTGCTGGATCTGCCCACACCTTCCGAAGGCGCGGCGGAAGAGAACGGCGCCGGCGTACCGTCCTTCCTGCGGCGAGTGCTGGGGCGTCTGCAGGGGCAAAGCGAAAGCACGAGCACGCCGTCCGGGCCGCAGAGCGGCCGGGCCCGCGCGGCCGATGCACGCCGCAGAGCGGCCCTGGCGGCCCGCACCGGCGGTCAGGCTCCGTCCGCTCCCGCCACCTCCGGCACGCCTGCCGCTGCCCCGGCTGCCGCAGGCAGCGCAGCGGCTCCTGTGAGCGCACCGTCCGTGGAAAGGCCCGTGGCCGTCACGACGCCTGCCGCTCCCGCAGCCCAGACGTACACGCCGCCGGTCGCGCCTGACCCGGCTCCCGCGCCCGCTCCGTCAGCCGCTCCCGCGGCAGGGAGCGGCGCCGCCGCCGATCAGGAGATGCTGGATCTCGTGGCCCGTTTCGACGCCGCCGTGCGCAAGGCGCAACAGGCCTTTGCCAACGGCAATTGCCTTACGGTCGCCGTGGCGGCGGAGAGCATCGCCCGCGATGCGGACGCTTACGGCTTCCGTTCGCTGGGCCGCATGGCGCGTTGCGTGGAACAGGCGGGCCGTCATGAGGATCTGGGCGCGCTGCGGGATCTGTTGCCGGATCTGGTGGCGCAGGTGGAACGCAACCGCATCGCCATCCAGAAGGAACTGCGCTGAGTTTTTCCGGCCCGCCTTGGCGGGCCGGAAATCGGTTTGCCGCCATGTGGGATACGCTTCATCCTGTGCAGCTCGTGCTGCTGGTCCTCTTCCATCTGCTGGCCTGGGGCGCAGCCGGTCATGCCGTGCTGACCAAGCGCGACCCGCGTTCCGCACTGGGCTGGTCGGCGGCGCTGATCTTCCTGCCGGTGGTGGGCCTGCTGCTCTATCTGGCCTTCGGCATCAGCCGTACCCAGAGCGCCGCACAGCGCATGCTGCGCCGGCTGGCGGCAGGGGAACCCTACATCCCCCTTTCCGGGGAGGTCCCGCAGCCGCCGGAGCGCATCCCCGACCAGGCCGTGCTGCTGGAGCGGCTGGGTCGCCGTCTGACCGGGCAGGAGCTGTGCGGCGGTAACCGCATCGAGCCCCTGCGTAACGGCAATGAGGCCTATCCGGCCATGCTGCGCGCCATCCATGCGGCCCATGAGCGCGTCTACCTCTCCTCCTACATCTTTGCCCACGGCAGCACGGCCGAGGCCTTTTGCGAGGCGCTGGCCCTTGCGGCGGCGCGCGGCGTGGATGTGCGCGTGCTGGTGGACGGTTTCGGCGGGCGCTTCTACTCCCTGCGGCGGCCCTGGGCGCATCTGACCACCAGAGGCGTGCGCGTGGCGCAGTTTTTGCCGCTGCAACTCCTGCCGCCCAAGCTGTGCATTAATCTGCGGACGCACCGCAAGCTGCTCGTCTGTGACGGGATCGCCTTCACCGGCGGCATGAACATCTCGGATCACCATGTGCTGTCCGGGCGGAAGGGGGACGTGCAGGACATGCAGTTCCGTTGCAGCGGGCCCATCGTCCATCAGCTCTTGCGGGCCTTCCTGCTGGACTGGGGCTTTGCCTGCGGCCGGCCGGAGCCCGTGCCTGCCCCAATCGACCCGGCGGCTTCCGAAGGGGACAGCCTCTGCCGCCTGGTGCTGGACGGCCCGGACTCCGATGACGACACCCTCAATGACCTCATGGCCGGTGCCATCAGCGGGGCGACGCGCAGCGTGCACATCATGACGCCCTATTTCCTGCCCTCCCACGAGCTGATGACCAGCCTGCGCAGTGCGGCGCAGCGGGGGCTGGACGTGCGGGTCATCCTGCCGGAGCGCAACAACCTGCCCTATGTGCACTGGGCGAGCTTCCGCCTGCTGCCGTCCCTGTTGCGGGCGGGCGTGCGCGTGTGGCACCAGCCGCCGCCCTTTGCCCACACCAAGCTGCTCGCCGTGGACGGCTACTATGCCCAGATCGGCTCGGCCAATCTGGACGCCCGCAGCCTGCGCCTGAATTTCGAGCTGAACATGGAGGTCTTCGACCCGCAGTTTCATGATCTGCTCGTACGCCACATGCGGGATGCCGCGGGACGGGGCCGGGAGATGACCTTAGCCCGGCTGGAGGCCCGCAGCCTGCCGCTGCGCCTGCGGGACGCCGCCTGCTGGCTGTTTTCGCCCTATTTGTAGCGGAAGGGCGGCGTCGGCTTGACAGGCCGTGAGCGCCATAGTAGCCCTTGCCCAGATCGTCCGCTGTCGTGCCCGCCGCGCATCCGGCGGCTGAGCCTCTGCGGGAGGCCGTCCGCGCCGTTTCGCGGGGCGGCCCCATCCATCGCTGTGTCTTCGGAGGAAAAGCCATGTCACGCCCCGCCCCCCTTCTGGCGCTGGTCGTCCCCTGTTATAATGAAGAGGAGATCTTGCCCGGCACCATGACGGCGCTGGCCGACGTCCTGAAAGACTGCAAGGCCAGAGGGCTCGTGCGGGAAGACAGCTTCGTCCTCTATGTGGACGACGGCAGCGCCGACGCCACCTGGCGGCTGCTGGAGCAGCGTCATGCCGTTGACCCCTGTTGCCGGGCCATCCGTTTTGCGGCCAATGCCGGACATCAGAATGCCGTCTGGGCGGGCATGATCACGGCCCGCGACTGGGGGGTGGACTGCATCATTAGCCTGGACGCGGATCTGCAGGACGATACGGCCGTTATCCCCGACATGTTGACCGAATATGCCGACGGCAGGGACATCGTCTACGGCGTGCGCTGCGACCGCAGTACGGACACCCGTCTGAAGCGGGATACGGCGCACCTGTTCTATGCCCTCATGGGCTGGCTGAAAACGCCCCTCATCCCGGATCACGCCGATTACCGGCTGGTGGGACGGGCCGTGCTCGAAGCGCTGGACGCCTTTCCCGAGCGGGACATCTTTTTGCGAGGACTTTTTCCCTCGCTGGGCTTCAGCACGAGCAGGGTGTACTATACGCGGCGGGAGCGCGCCGCAGGCAAAAGCAAGTATCCTTTCTGGAAGATGGTCTGCTTCGCCTGGAAGGGCATAACTTCCTGTAGTCCTGCTCCTCTGCGCCTCTCCGCTTTCATGGGGTCGCTCTGCATGCTGGCGGCGCTTGCCTACAGTTTCGTCTCCCTGTTCAAGTATCTGGAAGGCGAGACCATACCCGGCTGGACATCCCTGATCATCGTGGTGCTGTTGCTCGGATCGGTGCAGCTTTTCTGTCTGGCGCTCCTGGGCGAGTATGTGGCCAAGATCTTCAGTGAGGTCAAGCGCAGGCCGCGCTATCTGGTGGAAAAGACCTTATGAGTCTGATCCGTCCCCTGCTTGCCTGCGGGCGGAAGTTGACGGCCCTGCGTTGGGTACGCTTCTGCGTGGTGGGCGGGGCCGCCACGCTGTGTTATCTCCTGCTGGGACTGCTGTTCGTCTCGCTCTTGCGCTGGCCGGTGCTGGTCGGGAACGGACTGGCCTACGTCCTGAGTTTTGCCGTTTCCTACCTTGGGCAGAGCCGCTGGACCTTTGCCGGCAGCTCGCAGGCCGCCAGCCCCCGGACGCGACTGCCTGCCTTTGCCCTCACCCAGCTTTTCGGTTTGGCGCTCAACTCGGCTCTGATCGGGGCCTTCACGGGGCTGGGGCTGGCCTACGAACTTGCCATGCCCGTGACGGCCGTGCTGGTGGCTGTGGTCGTCTATGTGTTGTGCCGTTTCGGCGTGTTCCGGCAAAGCGCCGGGGCAGGCGAGGCGGCGGGTCGTGCGGCATCGGCCGCAGGCAGCGTCCATGCTGAAGGAAGGCGGGAGGGATGACATGACGAAAAAAGGACTTGTCCACTACGGCATACCGCTGCTGTGCACGCTGTTGTGCGTTGCGGCCTCCCTGGTCGATCTTTGGGCATTTCGGGTGAATGACTGGGATTTCAGCTATTTTTCCGTCCTGCCCTGGAACCTCGGCAACGGGCAGGGCTGGCATGTGCCCTTCCATGAGCTGGGGGCGGGTTTCCCGTTTTATGCGCATCACTGGCAGCCCTTCGTGCTGGCGCTCGTTCCCTTCCTGACTTGGTTCGACAGCCCGTACACCCTTTCCGTCCTGCATGCGCTGGCGATGGGAGCCTGGTTCTTCCTGCTGCCGCTTTTCGTCCGTCAGGTCTACCGCGAGGCGGGAAGAGAAGACTATCTGGGGGCAGCGCTCTTCTGGCAGCTTGTGCTGTTCGTCTATACGCCTTTCTGGGGGCCGTGGCGTTACCAGACGCATATAACGACGCTCGTCAGTCCCGCGCTCTTTCTGGCCGTACTGTGCCTGCACCGGCGGCGTGCGGTCTGGGCCTGTTTCTGGTGCCTGCTGGTGGCCTTTGGTCAGGAGCGCTCTTCTGTCGCCGTCTTTTCCGTCGGGATGTATGCGATCCTCATTTTGCGCCAATACCGGCTGGGGGGCGGGCTCTGCCTGGCTTCAGGCCTGTATTTCCTGGGTATCGTCAAGGTGCTTTTCCCCTTTCTGCGCGGCGGCGATGCGTACGCCTTTTCCGCCTCCATCAGCCCGTTCCATGATTTTTTAAAGAAGTGCCTTTTTTTGCTGAAATACCTGGCCTATACGTTTTTCCTGCCCCTGGCGGGGAAGCGCGCCTTCCTGACGGCGGCCTGCAGTCTGCCGGTCCTGGGCATCGGTCTGGTATCGAGCCGGGAAAGCATGTACGCCTTCGGGCACCACTATCAGGATGTCTCGGCCCCCTTCCTGCTCATGGCCGGGGTGTACGGTCTGCTGTGGTTGCAGGAACAGCGTCTGGGGCATCGTCTTTTTTCGTCCCGCAAGCTGCTTGCGGCAGGCTGCGCCGTCCTGCTCATCGTGTCCTTTGCGCAATGCCGCTTCCTGCATCCGCTGGTGCACCTTGGCTTCGTGGCGACCGATCCCCGGCGGGCCGACTATGCCCGGCTGCATGAGGAGCTCGAACATTTGCTGCGTATCTCGGAAGGAAAGCCGCTTTTTGTGCAGTCTGGCATAGGGCCGCTGGTCTCATTGCGGACGGAACGGTACAGCCTCGTCGGAGAGGAGGATCTGCGGCGGGAGTTCGCCGCCGGGGAGCATGTGGCTATCTCGCCGTTGTGCGGCACATACGCCTTCCCGGACTATGCGTCCCTGCAAAAGGGGCTTGACGGCAACGGCACGCTGGAGCTCGTGCAGGATTCCGGCCGTCTGCGCATCTATAAAGGCAGAGCGGACGGCGTCCCCGCTCCCGCCCACTAGGGCTTGGTAGCCCCATTCGTTACGTGTTTGAGGGGAAGGGAAATCCCTCGCTCTGCTGTCGATGCCCGTAAGGCTCCTGCGTCGCCTAACGGGCACGTCCCTGCGGGCCGCCATTCGGTCGCGCTCTGCTGTCGATGCCCGTAAGGCTCCTGCGTCGCCTAACGAGCACGGCCCTGCGGTCGCGCTCAGGGCAGCCAGCGTACGAGCCCCTTGGGGAAATCCGGGGGGAGCTCGTGCTCTTCGACCTTCCTGGTCTTGAAGCGGACGCGCTTGCCGTGAAGATCGGTATATTCAAGGTATCTGTAACCTTCCCCCAAGCCCAGGAATGGTTTGTGGAAGCCCGCCCTGAACTTCGGGTGCGGCTGCGCTGAGGAGTCGCCGAGCAGGGGCCTGAGGTCCCTGCCGTCTTTTTCCGTCATCAGGTATTCCTCATAAATGGGGCCATGCTCACCGGAGAAGGTGACGAAATAATAATTGCCGTACACGCGCCGCCACTGCAGCACATAGCGCCCCCCTTTCATATTTTGCTGGCCTGCGTAGTAGGCATCCGCGGGCGTGTCCTCGGGAACGCTGAAGGTCGTGCCGTCTTCGAAGCGGACGCGTTGGGGCATAAAGCCTCCGTCCGCCTCCATGCCCGTGAAGCTGCGCCGTTCCGGATTGTCGAAGTACGCGATGTCGCGGATCACGACACCTTCAGGATCTGTAAGGTCGTAGATCGAGATGGCGCCGACCTTGAGTTTGTCCCCTTGCTGGACGCTCATGAGGACATTCTCGTACTCGCCTCCTTTCAGCATGGGGTGGATGCAGGGAGCGGACGGGTCTGTGGAATGGATATACGGGATGAGCGCCTCGAGGGGCACCCGCGATTCCCTGAAAAGATAATATCTGGCCTCCTGTGCGGGCTCTGCCGTGCAGGGGCTGGTCAGGAGCAGGATAAGCGCAAACGCAAGGCTAAGGCGTCGCCGAAAAGCGGACATGATGACCTCCTGTGGAGTGCGGCGTCAGGCTGCGGCGTCTCCGCGCTCAGGGCAGCCAGCGCACGAGTCCCTTGGGGAAATCCGGGGGGAGCTCGTGCTCTTCGACATACCTGACCTTGAAACGGACGCTTTTGCCGTGAAGATCGGTATACTCAAGATAGCTATAGGCTTCTCCCAATCCCAGGAATGGTTTGTGGACCCCCTCCCTGAACTTCGGATGCGGCTCCGCTGAGGAGTCGCCGAGCAGGGGCCTGAGATCCCTGCCGTCTTTTTCCGTCATCAGGTATTCCGCATAAATGCGTCCATTACGCTCGCCATACTCGGTAACAAGATAATAATTGCCGTACACGCGCCGCCACCGCAGCACATAGCGTCCCCCTTTCATATTTTGCTGGCCTGCGTAGTAGGTATCCGCGGGCGGGTCATCGGGAGCGTGGAGGGTCGTGCCGTCTTCAAAGCGGACCCTGTGGGGCGCAGCTTTCCCGTCCGCCTCCATGCCCGTGAAACTGCGTCGTTCCGGATTGTCGAGGTAGGAGATGTTGCTGACTGAGATCCCTTGCGGATCTGTGAGGGAGTAGATCGAGATGGTGGCGATCTTGAGTTTATCCCCTTGCGGGACGCTCATGACGACATTCTCGTACTCTCCTCCTTTCAGCATGGGGTGGACGCAGGGAGCGGACGGGTCAGTGGAATGGATATACGGGATGAGCGCCTCGAGGGGCACCCAGGAGTCCCTGAAAAGATAATATTTGGCCTCCTGTGCGGGCTCTGCCGCACACGGGCTGGTCAGGAGCAGGATGAACGAGAACGCAAGGTTCAGGTGTCGCCGGAAAGTGGGCATGATGACCTCCTGTGGGTGCTGCATCGGGCTGCGGCGTCTCCGCGCTCAGGGCAGCCAGCGCACGAGTCCTTTGGGGAAATCCGGGGGCAGGTCCTTCTCCTGGACCACCTTGATCTTGTAGCGGATGCGCTTGCCGTCGTGATCGGTAGCGTCAAAATAGGGGGCAAGGTCCGCATCGGACGCGATGCTCTTGCGGCAGGTCGTGAAGTCAGGATGCGGCTCCGCCGAGGATTCCCCAAGCAGGGGCCTGAGATCCTTGCCGTTTTCCTCTGTGATCAGGTATTCGGCAAGAACGACCTCCTGAGAGTATTTGGCGACGAAATAATAATTTCCGTACACGCGCCGCCACTGCAGATGGAAACGCCTCCCGTTTATGACTTTACGACCGTGGGAATATTCGTCCACTTCGCCCGTGAAGTAGGCGTCCGCCGGCGGGTAAGGGTCGGAAGGGAAAGCGCGGAGTTCCGTGCCGTCTTCGAAGATGACATGGTCCGGGTCGGCTGTCGGCGATTCTGCCTCCATGCCCGCGAAACTGCGCCGCTCCGGGTTCCTGAGGTACAGGATCTTCGAAACGAAAGGCCCTTCCTTGTCCGCGATGCATTCCGGCGGGAAGAGGGCGGCCTTGAGGATGTCCCCCTCCTGGACGGTCATGACGATGAACGAGTGGAGACCGGTGCTATGGATGCGGGGAGCGGACGGGTCGCCGGCACGCAGGTAGGAAGCGAATTTTTCGAGAGAGATGCGGGAATTCAGGTTGATGATGTTGTATTTTGGTCCCTGTGCGGGCTCTGCCGCGCAGGGGCTGGTCAGGAGCAGGATGAACGAGAACGCAAGGCTCAGGCGTCGCCGGAAAGCGGACATGATGACCTCCTGTGGGTGCTGCGTCAGGCTGCGGGGCTGCGCTCAGGGCAGCCAGCGCACGAGCCCCTTGGGGAAATCCGGGGGCAGGTCCTTCTCCTGGACCACCTTGATCTTGTAGCGGATGCGCCTGCCGTCGTGATCGGTAGCGTCAAAATAGGGGGCAAGATCCGCATCGGATGCTACGGTCTTGCGGCAGGTCGTGAAGTCAGGATGCGGCTCCGCCGAGGATTCCCCAAGCAGGGGCCTGAGATCCTTGCCGTTTTCCTCTGTGATCAGGTATTCCGCAAGCACGAGTTCCCGGGCGTATTTGGTGACGAAATAATAATTTCCGTACACGCGCCGCCACCGCAGATAGAAACGCGCCTCGGGTATGACGTAAGTGCCGCGGGAATATTTGCCCACTTCGCCTGTGAAATAGGCGTCCGCCGGCGGGTCGGAGAAAACGTGAAGGGCCGTGTCGCGATCAAAGGTGACGGCGAACGGGGACTGACAGTCATGCGGCGTCGTTTGCGCCATGCCTGTAAAAGTGCGCCGCTCCGGGTTCTCAAGATACAGGATCTGCGAAACGAAGGGCCCTTCCTTGTCCGCGATGAATTCCGGCGGGATGAGGGCGGCCTTGAGGATATCCCCCTCCTGGACGGTCATGACGATGAACGAGTAGATGCCGGTGTTATGGATGCGGGGAGCGGACGGGTCGCTGGCACGCAGGTAGGAAGCGAACTTTTCGAGGGAGAAGCGGGAATTCAGGTTGATGATGTTGTATTTTGGCCCCGGTGCGGGCTCTGCCGCGCAGGGACTGGCCAGGAGCAGGATGAGCGAGAACGCCACGCTCAGGCGTCGCCGGAAAGCGGACATGATGACCTCCTGTGATAGGGGCGCGGGATACAGGCTGGGCTCATCCCGACGCCGACAAAAACGGCAGCCCTGACGTCCGGTCAGGCGTGGCAAACGTCAGACCGTCGGCGGGCTGCCGTTTCTTGCAGCAAGATGAAGCGTGTCGTCCGGCAGCGGGTTGTCTTTCTTGGCGGCGCTGTGCCGCCGCCTCGCGTTTTATCTTTTTCAAAGATAAAACGCCCTACCGCGAAAGATGCAGGCGCTGTACGCGCGCCGGCGGCAGGTTGACGAGGACGCGCCGCGTGCAGTCCGGGACGAAACCGGCCTGACTGAGCGGCGTCCTGCCCCAGAGGGCATAGGTGAACTGGATGACGCAGCCATCCGCATCCAGGCACTGCCGCATGGCGGCCATGATGCCTGCCCGACATTCAGGCGGCAGGCTGAGCAAGGGCAGGGAAGAGACGATGGCCGCCACCCGTCTGCCCTGAGGAAGGTACTCGCCCAGACGCATGGCGTCTCCCTGCACGACGGGCACATGCGGGAAGCGGTTCTGCAGCATGCGGCAGAAGCTGGGCATGCGCTCGATGAGCAGCAGACGCTGGGCGGGGAGCCCTTTTTTCAGCAGGGCCCGGGTGACCACGCCCGTCCCCGGCCCCAGTTCCACCACCATATCCTGCCCGTGGAGGACGGAAGGCGGCAGCAGGTCGGCCATGGTCTGGGCCAGGGCCGCGCTGCTGGGGCAGACCGCGCCCACACCGTGCGGGGCGCGGAGCGCCTGACGCCAGAAGGCCCCAAAAGAGGCCGCCATGCCAAGCACGCCGCCGTTGCCGGCGTACCGGCCCCAGTCGGCGCGCAAGTTGCGCCAGGTGCTGCTCAGGCGCTGTTGGGTAAATTGTGCAAAACGGGTCATGCCGGATCCTTTCCTGTCTTGCGGCGCGAATGCCTTGCATTGCTGACGCAGCATAGCCGCAAAAGCCTTCGGGCGCCAGTCTTTCCCGACGCCTTTCCGTACCCATGAGCGTAGCATGCGCTCCGTCAGCAATGCGTCATGCCTCCGGCCGGGGCCAGGGAGCATGTTCAGAAGGTGTAGCCCACAGTGACGGAATAGATGTTGGCTACGGTATCCCGGCTGTTGCCGCCCTTGATGTTGGACACGGCGCTGCGGATACCCCCGGCATCGGTCGTCCCGTAGTCCATGTCGTATACCCACAGATGGGCATAGGCGAGGTCGAGCGTCCAGTTCTCCCAGGTGAAGCCCGCCCCCAGGCCCACGCCGGTACGGCCGTAGCTGGGGATCATGAAGTCCGCGTGCGATTCGTTGGTGACCGGCGTCTCGTGCCAGATGCCCGCCCGCAGGGCGAGCCAGTCCAGCGGCTCGTATTCCACGCTGGCATTGAAGTTCCAGCCGTCGCGCCAGCCCTTCTGGTTGAGGGACTGATAGTCCGAGTCGAAGTAGATGTTCAGGGAGTCGTAGGAAGACCAGCGGGTGAAGACCGTGCCCACTTCAAAGCTCAGATTGTCCAGCGGCTTGTAGGCCAGACCCACGGCAAAGGAGTCCGGCAGATGGACCGTGCTGTGCGCGCCGGTATCCACCGTGTGGGGCACCTCGCCCTTTTCCGCCAGCAAGTTGCTCTGATGGCGGGAAAAGTCCACCTCGCCGTTGATGTTGAGCGTGACCGGGCTCTTGTAGGAAAAGCCCAGCGACAGTTCATCGGTCATGCGGAAGTGTGCGCCCAGATGCAGGCCCGCGCCCCAGCCGCTGCCGTTGAGGGTCAGCTTGCTGTCAGGGCCTTTGGCCGGGAAGAAGCCGACGAACTGCATGCTGGGGATCTGCTGCGTCATGGCGAAATTGGCGTACATGACCTCGACCCCGGCGGACAGCGAGAGGACGTCGTTGACCTTCATGGCCACGGTGGGCACAAGGGAGAAGGTCTGGAAATTCACGCTGGTGAGGTTGTAGCGGCCGATCCAGTCGTCCGAGAACTCGTTGCCGAGACCGAAGCGGGAAAACATGCCGAGCCCCAGCCAGAAGCGATCGTTGAGCTGATGGGTGATGTAGGCGTGCGGGGCGGGCCAGACGTTGGGCTTGGTGGTGGTCGTCCTGCTGCTGCCGTCGGCCATTTCCGCGCTGATGGTGCCCATGGGGGCAATGGCGGCAAAGCCGCCCATGATCCGCGTGCCGGGCAGCTGGGTGATGCCTGCGGCGTTGTAGGCAAGGGCCGAGGGGTCGTCGGCGCGGCCCACCATGCCGCCGGCCAGCGACAGACCGCGTGAACTCCACTCAGTAAGAGCAAAGCCCTCCGCCCGGGCAAGGCCGGCCTGACAGGCCCAGAACAGACAGCACAACAGCGGCAGATAGCGTTTTTTCACCACACCCTCCACGGATTTTCCCTCCGAGGTCTCCGCACGTGCGGAAAACCTTCCTGAAAAATAAAATTTTGTAAAAATATTCTTGCATTGCAGGGCAAGTCAAGTTTTTTGTCGTCAGGATCAGACGGAAGAGAACGGCCCGCTGCCAGGGCGGCGGGCCAGAGCGCTTTGCCTTTGAAAAAGGCAATATGTGAGGCGGCGTCAGTCGAAAAAGCCGCTGATGCGTGCCGCTTGCCGGAGCTCGCAGGGCCAGAAGCCCGTGGCGTGCAGGATATGCCGCACCTGTGCGGCGGCCGTGTCCAGCGGGCGTTCGTGTTGCAGCACCGGCTCCGGGCATAGGCGCAGGCGAAAGTCTCCCAGCGCCGGGCGGCCGTCCGTATCCGTCAGGGCCGCCAGGGCCGCTTCGGCTGCAGCAAGACGGCGCAGGACCGTCTCTTCCGGGCGGCAGCCGTAGGCAAAGCGGGTCAGCAGGCAGGGGCGGGCCGTCTGGTCCGGGTCCTCAAGGCCCCAGCAGGCTCCCAGACGGCGCAGCTCCGCCTTGGTGACGCCGGCCTCGGCCAGCGGCGAAGCCACCCCGGCTTCCCGCAGGGCCCGCAGGCCGGGCCGGTGGGCGTGCAGGTCGTCGGCATTGCTGCCGTCGCAGAGCAGAGCTTCCGTGAGGCCGCGGGCCTCGAGTCGTTCCCGCAGGGCGGCCAGCAGGGCCTTTTTGCAGGCATAGCAGCGCTCCCGGCTGCCGCTGACGACCTCCGGCAGCGCAAGCGGCGAAAAGGGCACCACTTCCAGCTCCAGGCCGCGCGCCGCCGCCCAGTGGAGCGCGGCGCGGCTTTCCGCTTCGGGCACATGGGGCCCGCCGGCGTGCAGGGCGAGGAAGGGGATGCCTTCCCGTTGCAGGGCCAGGCAGAGGAAGCGGCTGTCCACGCCGCCGGAGAGCGCCACGGCCAGCGCCGGAGCCGTTCGGGCGCAGGCCGTCAGACGCTCGTGCAGCCGTTGTGCGGCGGCGGCCGGCGGGGCGGGCAGGGCCGGCCCGTGCCCGGCTACCATGTGAGGCGGACCTTGGCCCCGCGCCGGGCCATCTCTTCCTTGCACTGACGGATGGTGTACTGGCCGTAATGCACGATGGAGGCGATGAGCGCCGCCGACGCGCCGCCCGTGCTCACGGCCTCGTACATGTGTTCGGGGCTGCCCGCGCCGCCGGAGGCGATGACCGGTATGCTCACGGCATCGGCGATGGCGCGGGTGAGCGTGAGTTCGTAACCGTCGCGGGTGCCGTCGGCGTCGATGGAGTTGACGCAGAGTTCGCCCGCGCCCAGCTCCTGACAGCGCCGCGCCCAGGCGATGGCGTCCAGCCCCATGCGCTTGCGGCCGCCGTGGATGACGATCTCATAGCCGGACGGGATGTCCGGGCTCACGGGCACGCGCAGCACGTCCATGCCCACCACGATGGCCTGCACGCCGAAGGCGGCTGCGCCGTCGCTGATGAGCTGCGGATCCTTGACCGCCGCGGAGTTGATGGACACCTTTTCCGCCCCGGCCACCAGCACGGCCCGCATGTCCGCCACGCTGGAGATGCCGCCGCCCACGCAGAAGGGGATGAAGATCTGTTCGGCCACCCGTTCCACCACGTCCAGGAAGATGCCGCGCTCTTCGGCAGAAGCCGTGATGTCGTAAAAGACGATCTCGTCCGCGCCTTCTTCGTAATAGCGGCGGGCGCTCTCCACCGGATCGCCGATGTCCTCGTTGCCCGCAAAGCGGATGCCCTTGGTCAGGCGTCCGGCCCGCACGTCCAGACAGGGGATGACACGTTTACTGAGCATGGCGCACCTCGCGGCAGTAATCGAAGAAGTTGCGAAGGATCTGGAGGCCGGGACGGCCGCTCTTCTCCAGATGGAACTGCACGGCCCAGAGGCCGTCACGGCCATAGACGGAGCAGAACTCCCGCCCGTAGCGGGTGGTGGCCATGACCAGTTCCGGGGCGGGCTCCACGTAGTAGCTGTGCACGAAGTAGAATTCCGCATCCGGGGACAGATGGGCCAGCAGACGGCCGGGCCGGTGCAGGGTCAGGCTGTTCCAGCCCATGTGCGGCACCGGGGCGGGGCTGCCGTCCTCCTGCCGCAGGTCCCCGGCAAAGCGCAGGCAGCGGCCGGGCACGACGCCCAGCGTCCGCACGTCGTTCTCCTCGCTGGATTCCAGCAGGATCTGGCAGCCCAGACAGATGCCGAGCAGGGGCTGCCCCGCATCGATGGCCTGCCGCAGCACGCGGTCGAGCCCGGCCTCGCGCAAATGGTTCATGGCCTGTCCGGCCGCGCCCACGCCGGGGAAGATGATGCCCTGCGCGCCGAGGAGCACGTCCGGGTCCGCCGTGACGGTGCAGGGGATGCCGAGATGTTCCAGCGCGCGCCGGACGCTGGTCTGATTGCCTGCCTTGTATTCCAGAATTGCCAGCATGTCGTCGATCCTTGCCGGGGTTGTCCGGGCCTGCCCGCCGGGGCCTGCGCCGGAAAAATGTGCCAATGCCGTCCCCGCCGGGGCGCGGCGTGCGTCCCCGCCCGTTTCGCCGGGCGGCGGGACGGCGGCAGTATAGCCGCAAGCCCGGCGTCCGGCAACGTGTCCCCGGCCCGCGCCGCCGGGCTCAATAATTGATCTTCCAGCGCACGCCCGCCGAGGTGTTGTTCTGTTCGGTGCGCACCTGCGCCTTGCTGTGGGGCGTCATCTGGAGTTCGATGATCACGGCGGTGCTGTCCGGCTTCATGCCCTGCGCCACGCCGAGATAGAGCTTTTCGCCGATGAACTTCCCCGCTTCCAGGGTGCTTTCCTCGCTGCTGTTGCCGTCCTCGTCGGAGGTCGTGCGGGAGCCGACGCGCAGCACGTCCACGCCGAGGGTCTTGCGGGCCACGTCCAGCACGTTGAAGCCGCCGCCGCCGAAACCGGCCAGTTCGGCCACCGCCGCGGCCAGCCGCAGGTTCTCGAAGCGGCCGAGATCGCTGGAGGCGCGCCCGAACATGATGCGCGAGATGATCTCTTCCTGCGGCATGGTGGGCGTGCTGGTGAGCTGGAATTTCGGGTTCTGCGCCGTGCCGCCCACCCGAACGTCCGCCACGATGTCCGCGGCCTCGTGCCGCAGCACCACGTCAAGCAGGGGATTGGACGGCGGGCCGCCCGCAAAGCGCACGATGCCCCGGTACAGATTGAACTTGGCATTGAGGAAGTTGAAGGTGCCTTCCACGGCTTCCACGCTCCCCGTCACGCGGGGATCGGTCAGCGGGCCGCCGGCATGGATGTCCACCTTCCAAAGGCTGTCGAGGCCGCGTCCCTGCACCGTGAAGCGGCCGGTGGTGCGCACGCGCGCATCAAGCCTGCCCACGGCGGGACGGGCCTTGGGCGCGGGTTTGGCGGCGTTGCTGGTCTCGCTGATGGGCAGGGTGGTGATGCTGCTGGTGGTCGTGATGCGGTCGATACGCACCTCGCCGGAATCCACGCTGATGTCCGCCTGGACCTGCGGGGCCGTCAGCGGCCCCCGGACGGAGGCCGTGCCGGAAAGGGCTATGGTCACGTCCCGCCGCCGCAGGGGGTGGAGGCTGTCCAGCCGTCCCGACAGGTTGAGCGACCGCCCCGCCGGCGAAAGTTCCCCGTTGAAGGTGGCGCGGCCCTTGCGGCCGTCGCTGAGGGAGGCGTCCAGCCGCACGCGGCCCAGTCCGGCCAGTCCGTCCAGACGGCTGCGGGCCAGCTCCGCCCGTACCTGGATATCCTGCAGCAGCACGCCCAGGGCCACATCCTCGAAGCGGCCTTTCTCCAGACCGACAGCCGCGGACAGCGCCGGGGCCTCCAGCGTGCCGGAAAGATCGGCCCGCAGGTCCAGACGGCCGGACAGGCGGCGGTCCGCCATAGGCACGAGGTTCCAGAGCGGGGCCACCGCGCCCTGCCAGCGCAGTTCGCCCTTGAGGGCGGCCCGCGGCGAAAGTCCCGGCAGTCCGCCGGAAAACGTCAGGGGGAGGGTGAAGCGCCCGGAGACGGTCTCCGCGCCCAGCAGTTTGCGGCTGTTTTCGGGAATGTTGAGGGCCAGCGTCAGTTCGCCGCCCCCCCGGCCCTGCCGGACGCTGCCGGTGACGCCTCCGTCCAGCGGCGGCAGCGGCGCGCCGGGCAGATGCAGACCGTTCACCTTCAGGGAAAATTTGCCCTGCGGCTGGGCCGGGCTGCCGTTGACGGCAGCCTCCAGCGCCACCTGCCCCTGCGGCAGAGCGGGGACGACCACCTGCCACGGGGCGAGCTCCGTGGCCAGCAGCCGCAGCCGTGCCGTCAGCGCATCCGGCGCAAGGCGGCCGGAAAGCTGCAACTGGCCTGAGGGCGTCAGGCGGATGTGCAGGGGCTCGCAGTCCAGACTGCGGGCCGTGTAGCGCAGGTGGGCCGCCTTTTCCAGCCGCAGGCCCACCTTGTGTGCGGGCAGTTCGGCCTTCAGGCGGCTGAAGGCAAGGCTGCCGGGCTGCCATTCCAGGCGGACGTCGGCCTGCACGTCTCCGGTGGAAGATGCTTCCAGCCGCAGCGGTCCGGCCAGCGGACCGCCGGCCTGCACGTGCGGCCGCACAAGGCGCAAAGAGGCCGCTTCCAGCCGTTCGGCCCGCACATCGGCCGCCAGAACGGGGACAGCCTCCGGCGCGGGCGCTCCTCCGGCGGCGTCCGCCTGACGCGGCGCGAGGTCCAGCCGTACGGCCAGGGCCTGCCAGAGCAGCAGCGTTTCCCGCTCCTGACGGAGCTGGCCGCGCGGCGCCGTCAGTGCCAGATGCCAGTCCGTCACGCCCCAGAGCCGTGCGCGTTCGCTGTCGCTTTCGCGCCCGCTGGCGCGCACCGCAAGCGTGAGGGGCTGTCCGTCGGCCTGGAGGCCGGGCAGCAGCAGCGCGCCCAGGCGATCGAAGCTCTTCCAGTCCGTGACGGCCAGTTCCAGCCGGCCCCGCATGGGCGGCAGCTGCCGCAGGACGGCGGAGATCCGGCGGCTGACGATGTCGTCCGCCATGTGTTGCGCCTCACTGGCCGCAGGCGCGGGCTGTCCGTCGACCGCTTCTTGCGGCGGGACGTCCGGCGCTGCGGCGGCCGGGGCCTGTCCGTCCGTGAGCAGGAGATCCGTCCCCCAGTGGCCGCGCAGGCGTACGCCCGCGCCGTCCAGCGAGATGTCCTCCAGCGAGAGACGCCAGAAGGACTGTTGGTCGTGGCGGCGCAGTCCGGCGGCCAGCAGGATGTCCGCCCGCAGGGGGATGTCGCCCAGCCGGGTCGAAGTATGCAGGGCCAGCCGCAGCGTGCCGCCGTCCAGCGTCGCGCGCCAGCGCAGCGGCAGGGAATCCAGCCGCAGGAGGGGAGCCGTCAGGCGGAGGGGCTTGGCCGGGGCCGTCCGGGCGGCTTTTGCCGGTGTGACGGCAGGCTGTTGCGGTGCGGCGGGGCCATGAGCCGCCGGAGCAGAGGCGGCAGGCGCGGCAGGGTCCGACAGGGCGGCGGGCAGCAGCTCCGTGCCGTCCACGGCCAGGGAAAGTTGCGGTGCGCCCAGCGGGCCGTTCAGGCGGAGTTCAGCCGATGCCGGGCCGGACAACAGGGCGGCCCAGGCTTCCGGCTGCGGCTCCGGCGTGACGTCGAGCCGCAGGGCAAGCTCCAGCGGCGCGTCCCAGAGCGGCTCCGGCGCGGCGGCCAACTGCAGGGAAAGGCGTCCGGCAACCTGGGCGATGCCTGCGGTGGCGTCGATCTCCGGCAGGGCGAGCGTCCACTGTCCGTCCGTCTGCCGCTGTGCCTGCAGGCGCAGGCGAGCCTGGGCCCGGCCCGTGCCGAACAGGGGGAGCAGGGCGTCCGGGAGCCTTCGGGTCCGGGCCGTCATGGGAGAAGGGGACGCCACGGCGGCGGCATCCGCGGCGGCGGGCGTGGCATGGGCGGCCGCGCCGTCAGAAGGCGCGGCGGCAGCGGGAGGCGTGGCCGCAGCCTGGCCCTCCTGTGCCGTCTCCTCGCTTGGGGACGCTTCGTCCTGCGGCCAGAACGCGTGTGCCGTCAGCTCGGCCCGTACATCGGCGCGAGAGCCCAGCCCGCCGTCAAGGCGCAGCTCCAGGGAAACGCGGGGGAAGGGGCCGTCGGCGTCCGGCGTGTCTTGCCTGTCCGGCGGCAGCATGGCCAGCCATTCCGGCGGCAGGGCCAGCTTGTCCACGCGGACGAGCGCCTCGACGCGCGGCAGGACGCCGGGAAGATCGCCCAACAGGGCGAACACCTCCTGGATGCTCCGGCCGATGTGATCCGCCAGCTGGCCGGGCGTGCGTTCCGGCTCCGCTTCCGGCGGACTGTCCGGCAGCTGGGGCAGGCGGTAGAGGCCGCCCCCGTTCAGGGCCAGGGGGTCCAGATGCAGCACGAGGCCATCCTGCCAGCCGAGCCGCCAGGACAGGGCCACATCGGGGAGATCCAGCCAGCGACCGGCGGCGTCCTCGCCGCAGACGGCCAACCGGGGATGGAAGGGGAGCCCTTCCAGTTTGCGCACGGTCAGGCGCAGGCCCGATGTCTCCAGCGCCGTCGTCAGCGTGGCGTTGAGGGTCTCCCGCAGCCAGCTCTGCCCGGAAGCGGTGCAGAGCCAGCCCAGACCGCCCCCGGCAAGCAGGAGCAGGAGCACAAGGCAGAGCAGCAGCGCGTGCAGCAGACGGCGCAACCGCCGGGCGGGCTTGCGCGGCGGGGGCGACACGGCGAAAGATGCCGAAGAGGGGGCCGTGGGGCCGGGAGCGTCCTGCCGCATCAGAACGACTGCCCTATGCTGATGTAGAATTGCACCGGCGGATCTCCATCCACGGGATTGAGGGGCGTGGCCACGTCAAGGCGCAGCGGGCCCACAGGCGTATAATAGCGCAGGCCGAGCCCCGCTCCCCAGTGCATGTCACGCAGGGTGGGGTACTGTTCGCGATAGGCCATGCCGCCGTCCAGGAAGGGCACGAGCCCCATGTCTTCCGTGATCTTGACGCGGGCCTCCAGATTGACCAGCTGATAGGAGCGGCCCCCCAGCGGATCGCCCTTGCTGTTGCGCGGGCCGAGGGACTGATAGGAGTAGCCGCGCACGCTGCCCGCGCCCCCGGCGTAATAGCGCATGGATGCGGGCATGGCATGCAGGGGGACGCCCGCCATCATGCCCGCCGCCACTCGCGCCGCCAGCACGAGCCGGTCGTCCGGCTTGCCGCGCCGGGTATGGAAGGGGGCATAATAACCCATCCATTCGGCCTCGCCGGTCAGGGCGGTGAAGGTGGTGTCGTAATAGCCCGCAACAGGGCTGAAGAGGATCTTGCCCAGGGTGCCCTCACGCGGGCTGACCTTGTTGTCCCGGCTGTCGCGGCGGACGGTGAAGCGCGGCCCGATGACGCTGTAGAGGCGCATGCCGTGGCCGTCTTCGGCGATCTGGCCGCCGTCGCCGCCCACGCCCACGCCCACGCGCCAGTAACGGTTGACCCGGCGGTTGAGGTAGGCATAGCCCGCCAGACCGCGCCGCTCGTAGGCGTCCGTATCCTCGTGCAGGGCCGAGGCTTCGGCGTCCAGGCTCTGGCCGGAGCGCAGGAAGGCGGGCTTTTCGAAGCGGGCCACGAGCCCCTGCTTTTCCGTGGTGACGGGCAGGTTCAGGCGCAGGGTCTCGCCGTTGCCGAGGATGTTGCGGTGTTCCCATTCGGCTTCCACGCCGAAGCCGGTGTCCGTATCGTAACGGGCTTCGGCCGCCAGCGAGCGGAAGGGTGCGTCCTCCACGCTGAGATCCAGCGGCAGGGCGGCGACCTTGCCGGGGCCGGACTGCTGCCGCCACTCGTCCAGGGCCGGTTTGAGGGTGACGCTGTTGAACAGACCGAGGCCCCGCAGGCGGTCGCCGTAATTGCCCACGCGGCGGCTGTTCCAGCGCTCGTCATCGGGCCGCCAGTAGGCCAGCCGCCGCAGATAGGCTTCGGCCACTTCGCTGGCGCTCACGAGGCGCACCTCGCCCATGAGCGCGGGCGGGCCGGGATCGATGACGATGTCGGCATTGATGGTCCGCAGTTCCCTGTCGACGGTGTACCGGCTGCTGGCGGTCTTGGCGATGGGGTAGCCCTGACGCCGCAGGTAGCGTCCCACCCTGTCCACCGCCTCCAGCATCTCTTCGGCGGTGACGGGCTTGCCCGGTTCGAGGCGCAGGTGGCGCGGGAAGCGCGGCGGGGACACCGGCTCGCGCGCCTCACGGCCCAGCAGGCCCTGCAGGCCGCTGTACTGGGCGCGGCGGGTGCCGCTGCGGAAAGCTTCCGGCACATAAGGCTCGGGCTCATACCGGACGACGGCCCGCCCCAGCACGTAGCGGGGGCCGGGCACGAGGCGCAGCACGACCTGCGCCTTCTTGCCGCTCGTGTCGATGTGGAAGTCCGCCGTCCCTTCGTAATAGCCCTGCGCGTGCAGGAGCTGTTCGGCGCTTTCCTTGTCCAGGCGGGCCCGTCGTTCCAGGGCCAGCAGGCTGTCAGGCGCTTCCTTGCGCAGTTGCAGCAGGGTGCTGGCCCCTTCCATCTTGTCCTTGAGCGCATCCGCCGCTTCGGCAAGGGCATCCTTGCGCGGCGCGGGCGCGCCCGTTTCGTGGGCGGCATCGGGGTCCACCGCCGAGGGCGTGAGCTTGCGGGGGCTCTCCTCCTTCTCCTCTTCCAGCGGACGGGCGTAGGGGTCGACGTCCGCGCGGGCGGCGGCCACCTCCTTTCTGACGGCGGCGGCTTCCGCTTTCAGGCGCTGCCCGCCGTCGTCCGGGCGGGGGAGAGGCTTTTCCACCACGATGCGTACATCATAGGGCACGGGATCGGCCGCCCAGGAGGTCTCCTTGGGGGCGGCTTCTTCCTGCGGCTGTTCCTGCAACATCTGGACGAGGCCGCAGCCCCCCAGCAGGGGGAAGATGAGCAGCCAGCAAAGGAGGTGGGTAAAAAAGCGGCGGAAAAACATGCGGCATGGTAGCCTGTCCCCTGCCGGGCCGCAAGGGGCCTGACGGCTTGGAAATCCCGGCGCTCTGCGCTACAAGGGAAAGAACATCATCCCCCTAGCCTCTACAGGAGAGCCGACGTGAAATATGATCTTTGCCTGCATGTTGACCTGAACGACGCCGCCCTGCTGGCGCTGGCCCTCAAGAATGCCCGCAACTACCAGAATGCCCTGTCCGAGGAAACGTATGAACTGGTCATCGTGGGCAACGGCCCTTCGGTGACGCTCTTCACCGCCGCCCAGCCCGCCCTGCGGGAAACGGCCCGTCCGCTCATGGACAAGGGGCTCAAGATCCGCCTGTGCCGCAATGCCCTCAACGACAATAATCTGACCGAGGCCGATCTCTGGCCGGGCATCGAGGTGGTGCCCGCCGGCCTCGTGGAGATCGTGCGCCTGCAGCAGGCCGGTTTCGCCTACATCAAGCCGTAGAGCATTTTGCCTTTGAAAAAAGGCAAAATGCGAGGCGGCCGCACAGCGCCGCCCGGCCGAAACCAAGCGGAAGAACCGCGTTTTTCCGCGAAACGCCAGACCGCATGCTTTGGAACGCGAAGCGTTTCAAACGAAAAATGCGTTAGACCGGCGGCTGGACACGATAAAAGCGCCCTTTCCCGCAGTTGGCATGCCTTGCGGGAAAGGGCGCTTTTTCATACGCTTCGAAGTTTGCGCCCGAAAGGGACGCGGACCGGCTGTCCCTGACGACCTGCCGGCAGCTTGTGGCCGGAAGACGGCGGTGCAGAGCCGCCCGGCCCAAACCCATCGAGAAAACCGCCTCTCCTTACGAAACGACAGGCCGTATGGTTTGGAACGCCACGTGTTTCAAACGGAAAATGCCCTAGACGAGCTTGTCCTTCTGCTTTTCGGCGTATTCCAGCATCTTCCTGGCTTCCTCGAAGTCCGGCTTGAGCTGGAGCGCCGCCTTGGCGGCCATGATGGCCTTGTCCCATTTCTGCCAGTCGATGTAGAGCCGGCCGATGTTGAAATAGAGATTGGGCTCGTTGCGCAGATACTGGGAACCGCGCAGGAAGTAGCTTTCGGCCACGTCGAACTTGCCGAGCTTGCGCAGGGCGATGCCGGCGGCGCTGTAGAGGAAGAGCATGTCCGGCTGACCGTCGATGGCGGCGGTGAGGTACTCCACGGCTTCCTCATACAGACCGGCCTTGAGCAGGATCTCGCCCGCCCTGCCGCGCAGGATGAAGTCCACGGGGTATTCCCGCACGAGCATGGCCAGCGTGGCCTTGCCCGCCACGACCTGTCCCTTGGCCAGTTCGTCCGCGGCCTTGGCCAGGCCGTTGCGCTTGCGCTCTTCCACTTCGCGCATGCGTTCCTGCGCGGATTCCATCTCCGCTTCCTGCAGGACGCTCAGCAGGTTGGCGAGCTGCTCATAAAGCGCCTTGCCCTGTCCGGGTTCATAGGTGAGGGCAAGCGCATAATGCTGCCGGACCCGCGGCATATTGGCGATGACGGTGACCGCGTTGGCGATCATTTCCGAGAATTCCATCCGTTCGGCCTTCATGAGCGGCTGGCGGAGGATGACGGCCAGCGCGCTTTGCAGCGCCTGCACCGCGGGCATGGCCTTGTCCTGTTTGGCGAGCGAGCTGATTTGCCCCAGCTGGCGACGGGCATTGGCTAATTCGGCAGACATGTGCGCCTCGTTACGGTTATATATGGATACGAAATCTATCCCAGCAGAGCAGGAGAGTAAAGCCCCAGCAGGAAACGGTTTTTCATCTCTAGAAAAAATATTGAGATTATTTAGTTTTTGTTTTGATGGCACAATTTTTGTTGCAAAATGGCTTTTGCCGGGGGCAGCCATTGACAAGCTTTTGCGGCGGATGCTAACTCTGTTCCTGCCGGGGATGAGTCCCGGCCGTCCTCAGTGGCGTCTCTACGCCATCCCGCAGGATCGTCCGCCCGATGGAACGCTACGGCGATACCGCCAAAAGGAAGGAAGCACCGTGCAAAAGACCCTGGAAGACATTTGCCTCAAACACGATAACGGAAGTGATCTGTGCTTTCGCGGGCGCCTTTTTTCCGAGTGCTCCTGGTTCGATGACGAACATCAGGTCATGACCCGCCAGAAACTCTACGTGACGGACAAGAACGAACAGGTCTACTACATCGTCCGTTCGCACGGGCAGGAGCGCAGCCGCCATGCCTACCGGTTGAGCGTGGACGGGGAGACCTGCGTCATCTACAACGGGCGCAGCGAGATGTCCCTGCAGTTCGATATGCTGATGCTCGCCGTCCGTGGCCTCTGCGGTCTGGACGCCGGAGCCACCCCCACCCTCGGACAGGTGGAGGAGATGCTGCGCGTAGTCAACGGCTAGCCGCACCCCGCAGGCCGCCCGGTCTGCTCATCATGCCGCCAGAGCCCCCGAAAGGGGGCTTTTTTCATATCCGCTCCAGCGCAAGCAGGAAGCGCTTGATGTCCAGCCCGGCCGAGTAGCCTCCCAGTTCGCCGCCCGTCCGCACGACCCTGTGACAGGGGATGATGATGGGCAGGGGATTTTTGCCGTTGGCATTGCCCACGGCACGGCAGGCGCCCGGCCGGCCGATGTGCCGGGCCAGCATGGCGTAGCTCCAGGTCGTGCCGTAGGGGATGGCGCACAGCCCCTGCCAGACGCGCAGCTGGAAGGGCGTGCCCCGCACGTCCAGCGCAAGGCTGAAGGCGCGCAGGCGGCCGGCAAAGTAGGCATCGAGCTCCTGCCGCGCCTGATCCAGATGCCGCAGCACGTCCGGCCCGGCCGCGTGTTGCGGAAGCTCGGGCTCGTGAGCGCAAAAGCGCAAGGCCGCAAGCCCCTGCACCGTGGCCGAGAGCTGGAGCTCCCCCAGGGGCGAGGACAGGCGCGCCGTGCCCAGGCCGCAGGTCCCGGCGGCGGTCATGCCACCCGCCTCTGTGCGGCCGGATCGTCCTGCGCCGGATCGCGGAGGAAGCAGGAGGCCAGTCCGCCCACGATGGCTACGGGCGCAAGGCAGAGCATGGCCGTGGGCAGGCCGCCGTAGTGGTCCGCCACGTAGCCCAGCACGGGGGTGGCGATGCCGCCCACGCTGAGGGCAAGGCCCAAGGTGACGCCGGAAGCCAGGCCCACATTGCGGGCAAGATACTTCTGCCCCAGCACGACCATGGCGCTGAAGGGAGCGAACAGACCGACAGCCAGCGGGGCCAGCAGCAGGGCCGCCAGCCAGGGAGATCCCGTCCGCGGGAAGAGCAGCAGGGCCGGCAGGCAGACGAGATAGGCGAGCCGGATGACCCGGCTGTAGCCGGCCCTGTCCGCCAGCATGCCGCCCAGCACGTTGCTGGTGACCCCGACGCCGCAGAAAAAGGTGAGGATGAGCCCGGCGTCGGCCTTGCTCACATTGAAGACGTCCGTCCAGTACAGGGGGATGTAGCTGTTGAGGCCCAGGAAGAGGATGGAGCGGGACATGATGACCAGCGTCAGGATGCCGAAGGCCCGCCAGTCGTTGTTGCCCTGTACGGCGTCGGCCTGTGTGGCGCTCTGCCCGGCGGGCGGCGTGTTGCCGACCAGCAGGCGGAACAGCAGGATGGACATGACCAGCGCAAGCAGGGCGAAGGCCAGCGTGCCGCGCAGGCCGAAAAGGTAGGTGGCCCCGGTGACCAGCAACGGCCCGGCCACGAAGCCGCTGTTGCCGCCGACGGAAAAGATGCTGAGGCCCGTGCCCTGCCGTCCGGCGGAAACGCGGTTGGCGTAGCGGGCCCCTTCCGGATGGAAGAGCGCGCCGCCGATGCCGCTCAGGACGAGGGCGGCAAAAATGGCGGCGTAGCTGTCCAGCAGGCCGCACAGGCCGATGCCCAGACCGGCCAGCAGGACGCCCAGCGGCGCAAAGATGGGCGTGCGCACCTTGTCCGACAGCAGGCCGAAAACAGGCTGCACGATGGATGAGGCTACGGAGTAGGCGAACATCAGCCCGCCTGCCGTCTGGTAGTCGAAGTTGTGCATGGCCGCCAGATAGGGCAGCAGGGTGGGCAGTGCGCCGCCGTTGATGTCACAGGAAAGGTGACCAAGGGAAATGACAAGAACTTTTCGGATATCCATGCGCGCTCTCCGCATCGGGCGTTGCCGTGACCTTACGCCTTAGCCTCCATGAGGTAAAGCGGCGGTGCGGACGCGAAGAGCGTTGCAACCCCAAAAGCTTTAAGAGCCCGCGCACGCCGTCATGCGGTCAGGCATGCGGCGTGCTGCGGGGAGGTTTCGCAAGGGACGGCATCGAAGATATGATGCGCATCATGCGGGAGAGAGCGGGGACGGAGACCGGGCGGACGCGCTGTGCGGAGACAGGAAACTGGTGCATGGCATGCCCCTGGGACGCTTGCGGCTGCCGCTCCTCCCGGAGCCTGCGCGTCTTGCCGGCGCATGCATGACGTTTCAGCAAAGCTTGAGGATGTCGCGGTAGACCTGGTACACGTCCAGGACGGCGTCACGCGGCGAAAGGTTGCGATCGCCGGACATGAGGAGGCAGGCCGAGCGGGCCATATGCAGGCGTACCCCCTTGTTGAGATTGTCGACCTCAGCGATGACAGGCGCTTCCAGGGCCTGTGGTTCCTGATCCTGATCCTGTTCGGGCATATGCAGTTCCTCCATGAACAAGCATTTTATTAAATAATACATATTCAGTAAGCTTTTGACAAGGGAGGAACGGTTTTCGGTTAAATAATACTAATTTACTATGCTTTGAGCGTTTGGGCTTTGAATAAGGGAAAATGCACGACGACAGAGCGTCAACCGGCCAAAACCAGGCGGAAAAACAGCATTTTTTTTTTCATAAAGCGCCAGATCGGAGGGGACAGACGAAAAAGGCGCCAGGCCGGACCCGTTGGACGCGCAGGAGCCTTGCGGGCATCGACAGCAGGGCGAGGGGTTCCCCGCTCCCGAACAGACAGCGGATAGTCGCAACAGGCCCTAAACGGACGGCATGGCGCGCGCATCGGCCGGCAGGCGGGGATGCGCTACGGCTGCGGCAGCGCCGCCGCGCCGTACACGATCTCGATAAGTTCGGCAAAGGCCCGGCAGAAGAGGCTCTTGCTCCTGTCGGGGAGCAGGATGGCGCAGTCCGCCGTCAGCGCGCCGAGGCGCTGCTGCTGGTGCGTCTGGAGATGCTTCAGGCCGGGCGGGCCGTAATCGCGCAACGGGGCCCAGCACAGGAAGGGCATATCCGCCTCCTCATCCCGGCAGACGCGCAGTGCCCGTCCCTTCGGATGCTGTTTCAGGCGGACGAGGCAGGGCAGTCCCTTTTCCGCCCGGCGGCGCAGGGTACGGTAGAAGGCTTCCAGATTGTTGTAGAGCGGATAGCCTCGGAAGAGGTTGTACGATCGCTCCACGCTGCCGTCCCGGAGCCGCCGGAGCAGGAGCGCCAGTTCCTCCTGTCGTGAGGCCGGGCGGCAGTCGCCGATATATTCGCAGGGGACGGCGACCGCCTGCTGGGGGACCTCGCTTTGCAGGATGCAGGCCAGGTACTCCCAAAAGAGCCCGCGCGCCTCGCCGGGCCGGTACAAGATGGATTCGCGCAGGCGGCGCAATGCGGGGACTTCGCCCTGTTCGAGCTGGGCAAGGCAGGCGGCGACGGCGGCGGAGACTTCCGCCGGTGTGGCGGCATGCTGCGCATAGGGGAGGGCCTGCTCGTCCCTGTCGTGCGCAGGGAGGCAGACGGCAGTCTGCCCGGTGGCCAGAAGAAAGATGTTGCCCGTGGTGGTATGGACATCATAGAGCAGGGCCGCCGCGCGCGGCAGGTAACGCAGGGTGCTGCCGCCCGTGTCCAGGATGAAGCGCTCGTCATGGCCCAGGGCCTCCGTCAGCGGGGCGTAGGCCGCTTCCGCGCCGGGAAAGGGACGGACGACGACATGGTGGTGCGGGAAATCTCGCAGGCAGCGGCGGACGATCTCCAGCTTCCGGGGGATCGGGCAACCGTAGGCCGTGATGCCGCAGCAATACATGATGATGTCCTTGCGGGGCTCGTTCAGCCAGCGCTCCCGCAGGAGGTCGAGCTTGAGGTTGCCGAACGGCAGCAGGCGCACCACGTCCCGCCGCCGCAGGGAGGAGACGAGGCCCTGGCCGGAGGCAGGCAGGTCCTGAGTGAGATAGTAATCGGCGTTGCCCAGATAGGCCGCCCAGCCGCCCAGCAGCTTCTCCGATTGCGGCGTCTCCCAGAAGGCGTGGGGGATGGCGATGAGCGGCACCTCCGGCGGAACGAGACCGGGCGGCGTGGAGTTGTCCGTGGTGAAGGCCGCACGGAAGGCGTAGCGGGCAAAAAAATCCTGCGGCAGATCCCGCAGGTTCCAGCCGTCGGGCGTGGCGAGGGGCTCGCCGTCGGCCTGCAGGCGCACGATGCGGCCGCCGCGCGCTTCCAGCAGGGGGCGGAGGCTTTCGTCCAGGCGGTGCATGCGCAGACGTTCCGCCACAAAGAGATAGTTGCCGGAAAAATCAAAATCGTCGGCTCGGCCGGAGGAAAGGGACGGGGCGGGATGATCAGCGGGCATGGCAGGCTCCGGCGGCGTGATGCGTAGAGGGACGGAAAGGGGCGCATGCCGGGTGCGGGCCGTGCGGCGCTTGAGGGAGGCTGCGTTCTCCACCGTGCCCGGCGATCCGGTATCTTCTCAAAAACACTAGGTATCCAACGGGCATTCGTCAAGCGCAGGTCTGTTGCGTCCATGCATGCGGCCTTCCGCTTGCGGACGCCTGTCCCCCTCTCTTTTTTTCAAAACCTCTTCCGTTTGGGCCGCCTTATGTTCCAAACCATGCGGCGTGTCGCGTTTCGCGGCGAAAACGCGCTTTCTCGCGCACGTTTGCCGGGTGGGCTGTGCCGTCGACTTGCATGTTACCTTTTTCAAAGGGAACATGCTCCAGCATTGCGCCGGGCTTGCGGAGCACGCCAAGCATGAGAAAAAGCTTGTCGCAGAATGAATAAAAGAGTAAATTATTTGCCTTATATCATTGCGAGGATATGGTATGGCTACTCCCCCCAAGCATATCGCCATTATTGACGACAACCGCATGAAGCGGCTGTTCCTTGCCGGTCTTCTTGAAGATGCCTTCAGCATCCACTCCTACGGCAGCGGCGAGGAGGCCCTGAAGGAGATCCCGCATCTGGATCTCCAGTGTATCCTGCTGGACATCGACATGCCCGGCGAGGACGGTTTTCAGGTCATCCGGCGCATCAAGAATATCCCCGCCATCGCGGATGTGCCCGTCATTTTCGTCACGTCGCTTTCGGAACAGGCCATCGAACGCCGGGGGCTGGAAAGCGGGGCCGTGGACTTCGTGGGCAATCAGTTTGCGCCGGAGATCATCCGTGCCCGCGTGCTGCACCATGTGGACCTTTACGGCTACCGCTGCCGTCTTGAAGAACGGGTGCGCGAAAATACCAAGACCATCTTTGAGCTGCAGGACGCCATCATGGTGGCCCTGTCCGACCTGGTGGAATGCCGGGATGAGAACACGGCCGGTCATGCCCAGCGCACGCGCGCCTATGTGGAACGCCTCATCCAGCAGCTGCGGGAGGACGGCAGCTTCCACGACGAACTGACGGACGCTTTCGTGCGCGACGTGATCCGCGCCTCGCCCCTGCACGACATCGGCAAGATCGGCGTCCGGGACGCTATCCTCAACAAGCCCGGCCGCCTGAGCAAGGAAGAGTTCGAGGAGATCAAGCGGCACACCATTTTCGGCGCGTCCGCCATCAGCCGGGCCATGCAGACCGTGCATGACGGTTCGTTCCTGCAGGTGCTGCGGGATATGACGTTCAGCCACCATGAGCGCTGGGACGGCACCGGCTATCCGCTGGGCCTCGACGGGGAGCGCATCCCGCTGGTGGGCCGCATCATGGCCATTGCCGACGTCTATGACGCGCTCATCAGCCGGCGTCCCTACAAGGACCCCATGTCTCACGAGCAGGCGGTGGGCATCATCCGCGACGGCATCGGCAGTCATTTCGATCCCGTGGTGGGCGCGGCCTTTCTGGCCTGCGAGGCGGATTTCCACCGCATCGCCCAGACGCACCGGTCCTGAGCGCCGCACGGAGAGGGATTTTCGTCTATTTCGTTCCTCTGTCCGTCATCAGACGGACAGAGGAAAAGGGCCGGAGCGGCATGCCGCTCCGGCCCTTTTGTCATGGCTTTGGGACGCCTGTCGTCCGCGTCCGTTAGAGCATTTTCTGTTTGCAACGTTTCGCGCTCCAACCATACGGCCTGTCGGTTCGTGGAAAAACGCGGTCATCCCGCTTGGTTCCGGCCGGGCGGCGCTGTGTCGCCGCCTCACATTTTGCCTTTTTCAAAGGCAAGATGCTCTAAGCGGAAAGCTCCTTCTGCGGCGCGTCGAGGGCCGCGGCCAGGCTTTCGTCCAGGCTGGGATGGGCGAACATGAAGGCCAGCGGGTGGCCGCTGTCCACGCGGTGCAGCACGAGCTGCTGCGCGGCGGTGACCAGATGGGAAACGCCGTGCCCCACGGCCGCCATGCCCACCAGGCGGCCGTCGCAACGCACGGCCTTCACGAAGCCGGTGATGTCGCCGTGGGCCTGCGCGATGGGGTTGGCGCTCAGGGGCGCGACGCCCACCGTGACCTTGCCCTGCAGGGCCGCGTCACGGGCCGTCAGGCCCACCCGCATGACTTCCGTGCTGCCGTAGACGCAGGCCGGTACCGGCCCGCCGGCATAGGGGCCGCTGATCTGCCCCAGGATGCGCCGCGTCACGTAGAGCGCCTGATGTTCGGCGGCATGGGCCAGCTGTACGCGTCCGTTCACGTCGCCGATGGCATAGATGTGGGAGGCGGCCTCCAGAAAGTCGTCCGTTTCGATGGCCCCGCGGCCGTCCAGGCGGCAGCCCGCGCTCTCGCAGCCGAGGCCCTGGGTATTGGGGCGGCGGCCCACGGCCAGCAGGGCCTTGGCGGCCGTGCGTTCCTGCCCGTCGGCCAGACGCAGCACGGCCTTGCCGTCGCGCGCCTGCAGGCCCTGCGTCATGCTGCCCGCCAGCACGGTGATGCCGCGCTTTTTCAGGGACTTCGCCATGTCGGCCGCGATGTCGTCGTCCTCGCTGGGCAGGATGTGCGGTGCGGCCTCCACCACCGTGACCGCGCAACCCAGCGCGGCGTACAGGTCGGCCATCTCCAGTCCGATGACGCCGCCGCCCACGATGAGCAGGCTTTCCGGCACGTCCGGCGTAGCCAGCAGATCCGTGCTGTCCAGGATGACGCTGTGATCGGGCTGCATGCTGGGGAAGGTCGTGGGCAGCGAACCCGTGGCGACGATGATGTCGTCCGCTTCGATATCCCGCGCGCCCTGCCCGCTCTTGAGCTTCACATGGCCCGGCCCGTCAAGGACGGCATGGCCGCAGGCGGTCTCCACCCCTTCGGCCGCGAGCTGCTTGCTCAGCGCCTGCCGGGTGCCGTTGACGAAACGCTGCATGCGGGCATGCAGGGCCGGGAAGTCCAGCTGCACCTCGCCCGACAGCACGCGCTGCCGTTCCAGCGCCTGTACGCCGGCTTTGGCCGTCACCGCGCCCAGCAGCATCTTGGTGGGGATGCAACCGCGGTTGAGGCAGGTGCCGCCCACTTCCGCGCCTTCCACAAGCAGGGCCTTCTTTCCGGCCGCGGCCAGCAGCCGTGCGGCACGGACGCCGCCGGGCCCGCCGCCGAGGATGCACACATCATAGGTCATGGTCGTTCTCCTGGATCAGGTTGACAGCAAGCCGGCAATGCCGGCCGTTCGTCCCGCCGCCGGAAAGAAACACGGCACGGCATCTCCCCGGACGTTCCTGGGGCGGGCTCTTCTAGGGCCTGCTAACACAATTTTTTATAAATAATTTCAATGGATAATAAAGCAAGCCGTGTCTCCCGCGCGCTTTTTGGGGCGGGTTCGCCTCGTGTTCCTGCCTCTTCCCACGGTAAAAACGCGCTGGGGAAGGGATGGGGGCTTGGGGGATGGGGAACACCTCCGGCGCCGGCGGGGGGCCCCTTCCCCCAAGCAAGCAGTAAAGAGTGTCAGCAGGCCCTAGTCATCGTCGCTCATGCGGAAGTCCACGCGGATCTTGAACATCCTGGTGGCCGGCAGATTGAGGATGGGCACTCCGGTCTGCGCGGTGATGCCGTCCAGCGTGGCCTGCACTTCTTCCCGTGAGGGGCCGATGCAGGTGAACCAGATATTGTAGGCATGTTCCCGCAGATAGTTGTGGGTGACGCCGGGGCAGGCGTTGACGGCGCTGACGAAGGCCTCCATGCGGTCATCTGGCACCTTGGCCGCGCAGAGCGTGGAGACGAAACCCAGCTTGGCGGACTGGAAGTTCGCGCCGAGCCGCCGGATGATCTTGCGCTGCCGCAGGCTGCGCACGCGCTGGAAGGCTTCTTCCTCGCTGATGTCCAGCAGGCGGCCCAGTTCGGCATAGGGGCGGGGCGTGAGCGGGAACGCCGTCTGGATGATGTCCAGCAGGCGTTTATCCAGCGCGTCCAGCGTCACCGGTTCGGGAGAGACGGCCGCGCCGTCGGCCACGGGGGGCGTTGCGGGGGCGACAGGGGATGGGGACATGGGATTCTCCTCTTGGCCGGCCTCGGACAGGGCGGGCCGTGCGGCAGGGCGGCCGGTCGCCGCATCCCTGGAGCCTTTTCCGTTTGCAACGCGTTGCGTTCCAAACCTTACGGCCTGTCGTCTTGCGGAAAAACGTGCTCTTTCCGCCTGGCTTCGGCCGGGCGGCGCTGTGTCGCCGCCTCGCGTTTTGCTTTTTTCAAAAGGAAAACGCTCCAAGCTCGTCGGGATACGGAGCGCGCGGGGCCCTTCCCGCAGGGAGGGCCCCGGCGCCGGCGGGCCTCAGCGGCCCTGACGTTTGGGTTCGTAAGTGCACAGGGGCTCGGGCCCCATGTGATCGCCGTTCATGCTCCAGGCACGGGCGCGGCAGCCGCCGCAGACCTTGTGGAACTCGCAGACGCCGCATTTGCCCTCGTAGCAGGACTGCGTGCGGAACTGCTTGAAATAGGCGCTGTTGCGCCAGATCTCCGGAAAGGGCGTCTTGCGGACGTTGCCGCAGTCCAGTTCCAGATAGCCGCAAGGCTGCACCTGCCCGGTGTGGCTGATGAAGCAGAAGCCCGTGCCGCCGAGGCAGCCGCGGGTCATGGCGTCCATGCCGAAGGTCTCCGGCGTGACGGCAAGGCCTTCCTCGTGGGCCCGCTGCCGCATGATGCGGTAGTAGTGCGGGGCGCAGGTGGCCTTGAGGTGCATGCGCGTGGTCTTGCGGAAGTCGTAGAACCAGTGCAGCACGTCCTCGTATTCCTGCGCGGTGATGACCTGGTCCGCCAGACCGGCGGCCCGGCCCATGGGCACGAGCAGGAAGATGTGCCAGGCGGCCGCGCCGAGCCGCTCGCACAGCTGGAAAATGTCCTTGAAGCTGTGCAGGTTGCTGCGGGTCACCGTGGTATTGATCTGGAAGGGCACCCCGGCCTGCTTGAGGAAGCCGATGCCCCGCAGGGAGGCGTCGAATGCGCCGGGCACGCCGCGGAAGTCGTCATGGCTGGCGGCATCGGCCCCGTCGATGGAGATGGACACCCGGTCCACCCCGGCGTCGCGGATCTTTTCGGCCAGTTCGGGCGTGATGAGCGTCCCGTTGGGCGAAAAGGCGCAGGGCAGGCCCTTGGCATGGGCATAGGCCACCAGTTCATAGACGTCCGGCCGCATCATGGGATCGCCGCCGGTGAAGATGATGATGGGCTTGCCCACTTCGGGGAAGGTGTCGATGAGCGCCTTGGCTTCCGCCGTATCCAGCTCGCCGGGATAGGGTTCGGGATGCGCCTCGGCCCGGCAGTGCTTGCAGGCCAGATTGCAGGAGCGCGTCACCTCCCAGGCGATGAGCTTGCAGGTGGGGCTGCCGTCGGGCAGGACGCGGAGCGCGCCCATGCCGCCGGCCTGTCCGGGATGGCCCGGATGCCCGGCCTGTCCGGGGTGTCCCGGGTGTCCGGCGGGGCCGCCCTGCTGACCGTGTGCTGCGGTATGCGGATGGGCCGTCATCAGCGTACCAGCCTCTTTTCCAGCAGCGTCTCGCTGAAATAGGTGATGAGCATGCGGGCCCCGGCCCGCTTCATGCCCAGCAGGCTTTCCAGCATGACGGCTTCTTCGTTGATCCAGCCGTTGAGCCCGGCCGCGCGGATCATGCTGTATTCGCCGCTGACCTGATAGGCGCAGAGCGGCAGGTTTACCGCATCGCGCACCTCCCGCAGGATGTCCAGATACGGCCCGGCGGGCTTGACGATGATGGCGTCCGCCCCTTCTTCCACGTCCGCCAGCGCCTCGATGAGGGCTTCACGCCGGTTGCCGGGGTCCATCTGATAGGCTTTGCGGTCGCCGCAGGACGGCGCGGATTCCGCCGCCTCGCGGAAAGGTCCGTAAAAGGCGGAGGCGTACTTCACCGCGTAGGACATGATGGGCACCATCACGAGGCCCGCCTCGTCCAGCGCCGCCCGGATGGCGGCCACGCGGCCGTCCATCATGTCCGAGGGGGCCACCATGTCCGCCCCGGCCGCCGCATGGCTGACGGCGGTCTTGGCCAGCAGGGGCAGGGTGGGATCGTTGAGCACCACGCCGCCGGGCGTCAGCACGCCGCAATGGCCGTGGCTCATGTATTCGCACAGGCAGACGTCGGTGATGACGTAGAGGTCGGGCCAGCGGTGCTTGAGACGGCGCACGGCTTCCTGCACGATGCCGTCTTCGGCATACGCGCCGGAGGCCTTTTCATCCTTCTGCGCCGGGATGCCGAAGAGGATGACGGACTTGAGGCCGTTGTCCACGGCCTTTTCCACCTGCTTTTCCAGCTCGCCGAGGGAAAGCTGATACTGGCCGGGCATGGCCGAGATCTCCTTGCGGAAGGACTGGTCGTCCGTTTCCACCACAAAATAGGGCATGATGAGATCTTCGGCCAGCAGAGGGGCCGTGTCGCGGACCATGTCGCGGATCTGCGCGCTGCTGCGCAGACGGCGGCCACGATGAAAGAGCGGATGAGACATGGGTATACCTCGATGCGGGAGCTCCCGCGGTTGGTGACGGAGTGCGGGCCTCAGGCCCAGAGGCAGCATAGCGCAAAACGTCGTCCGCGCAAAGGGCGTCGCGAGGGGGCGGGCCGCTCTTCGGCGCGGAGGCGTTGCGTGCCCGAAGGCGGGACGGACGACGGGGCGGCGGCGAGCCAGGGCGGACGGGGCGTGGAATGCGGGCAAGGACGGAGAGCGGAGCCTGCCCCAGACCGACCTGAGTGGAAAAGGCCGCGCTTTGCGCGTATGGCGTTTCGCGGGGAAAAAGCGGTTTTCCCGCTCACGTTGGGCCGGGTAGCGCGGTGCCGCCGCCTCGCCTGTTGCCTTTGGAAAAGGCAACAGACTCTCTCCGGGGCCGTATCCCGGCCGGCTATCAACGGGCAAAACCATAAAAAAAGGGGGAGGGTCACCCCTCCCCCGCAGCAGCGGAGCGGCAGACTACAGGCCGATCTCCTCGTCGGTGAGGTAGCAGGCCGGGTCCTGCGCCCATTCGTCGCCGTAGTAGGCTTCGGCGCGAGCGCGGAAGTTGCCGCCGCAGATATTGAGGAAACGGCATTGGGCGCAGCGGCCCTTGACGTGCAGTTTCTTGTCCTTGAGCTTGTGCAGCAGCTCGATGGACGGATCATCCCAGATGGCGGAGAAGGGGCGTTCCAGCACATTGCCGAAGGTGTGGTTGCGCCAGAACTGGTCGGCGTGCACCTGCCCGTCCCAGGAGATGCAGCCGATGCCGCGCCCGGAGTTGTTGCCCTCGTTGTACTGGAGCAGCTCGAACACTTCTTCGGCCCGCTTGGGATCTTCCCGCTTCAGGCGCATCCAGACATAGGGGCCGTCGGCGTGGTTGTCCACGGTGAGGATCTCCTTGGGCTTGCCCTTGTCGAAGAGCGCGCGCGTCTCGTCCATGATGAGGTCGAGCACCTGCCGGGTCTCGGCATGGTCGAGGTCTTCCTTGATGAGCTCGGAGCCGCGCCCGGAATAGACCAGATGATAGAAGCAGGCGCGCGGCACTTCCAGATCTTCCAGCAGGCGGAAGATGCCGGGGATCTCGGCCACGTTGCGCTTGTTGATGGTGAAGCGCAGGCCCACCTTGAGGCCTTCGGCCTGACAGTTGGCGATGCCTTCCAGCGCCTTCTTGAAGGAGCCGGGCACGCCGCGGAAGTGGTCATGCACCGCTTCCAGGCCGTCCAGCGAGATGCCCACATAGGACAGGCCGACGCTCTTGAGTTCGCGGGCCTTTTCCTTGCTGATCAGGGTGCCGTTGGTGGAGATGACCGCCCGCATGCCCTTGGAGGTGGCATGGCTGGCCAGTTCCACCAGATCCTTGCGCACCAGCGGCTCGCCGCCGGAAAAGAGCATGACCGGCGCGCCGTAGGACGCGAGGTCGTCGATCATTTCCTTGGCCTTTTCGGTGGAGATGGCGTCAGCGCCGTCCACGTCCACGGCCTGAGCATAGCAGTGCACGCATTTGAGGTTGCAGCGCCGGGTCATGTTCCAGACGACCACGGGCTTCTTGTCCTTGGAGAATTGCAGCAGATGGGAGGGGAGCTGCCCGGAATGCCGGCCGTAGCGCAGCGCGTCCGAGGGCTCCACCTGTCCGCAATACAGTTTGGAGATGCCGATCATTGTCTGTTTATCCTTACTGGGCGGGATGTCCGCCGATTTCCTGTTTCAGGGCCGCAAAGGCGGCCTCGATGCCGTCCACATTGCTGCCGCCCGCCTGCGCGAGGTCGGGACGGCCGCCGCCGGAGCCGCCGCAGGGGGCGGCCACGGTCTTGATGAGCGCGGGCGCGGTGAAGCGGTCGTGCAGATCCTTGGAGACGTAGAGCAAAAGGCCCACCTTGCCGCCTTCCGCCGTGGCCAGACAGGCCACCCCCGAAGGCAGGCGGGAGCGTACCCCGTCCATGAGGTCGCGCAGGGATTTGACGGGCACGTTGTCCAGCTTGGCGGCGAGCACCTTGATGCCGCCGATCTCCTCCACGCCCTGCATGACGTCGCCGGAAGCGGGCGCGGCCGCCTTCTCCACCGCCTTGCGCAGTTTTTTCACCTCGTCCTGGAGCGCCTGCACCCGCTCGCCGAGCTGGTCGGGGCGGGTCTTGAGCCGGGCCGCCAGAGCGTGCAGGCTCTCGCGCTGTTCATGCAGCAGCTCCAGCGCACCCCAGCCGGTGACGGCCTCGATGCGCCGGGTGCCGGCCGCCACGCCGCTCTCGGAAAGCACGGCAAAGGGCCCGATGCGGCCCGTGCGCTCCACATGGCTGCCGCCGCAGAGCTCCAGCGAATAGAGTTCCTCACCGTCGCCCATGTTCACCACGCGCACCGTGTCGCCGTACTTCTCGCCGAAGAGAGCCATAGCCCCTGCGCGTTCGGCCTCGTCCCGCGACATCTCGCGGGCATGGACCGGCAGGTCGGCCATGATGGCGGCGTTGACCTCATGTTCCACGGCCGCCAGCTCGTCCGCCGTGAGGGCGGCCAGATGGGAGAAGTCGAAGCGCAGGCGCTGCGGCGTGACCAGAGAGCCCGCCTGTTTGACATGCGGCCCCAGCACCTTGCGCAGGGCGGCGTGCAGCAGATGGGTGGCGCTGTGGTTGCGGGTCACGGCCTGCCGCCGGTCGGCGTCCACGCTCAGGCAGATCTCGGCGTCCACGGCCAGGCTGCCGGAGAACACTTCCACCAGATGCACGGGCACGCCGTTGCACTTGAGGGTATCCAGCACGCGGGCCTGCGCCTCGCCGGCGCTGATGATGCCGGTATCCCCGCACTGGCCGCCGGATTCGGCGTAAAAGGGCGTCTGGCTGCAGATGAGATAGCCCTTGCCGCCCTGCGCCAGCCGGGACACGCTTTCTCCCTGCTCGTCGATGAGCGCCAGGATATGCCCCTGGGCGGCCAGCATGGCGTCGCCCACATAGATGCAGTTCCATTGTCCTTGCGTCAGCGCCGCGGGCAGATCGCCGCCGCCCTGAGCGCCGAGCAGACCGGCCTTTTTCTGATTGTCGCGGGCCCGCCGGCGCTGCTCGGCCATGCAGGCCTCGAAACCGGCGGCATCCACCTGGAAGCCGCGCTTTTCGGAAACGTCGGTCACGATGTCCAGCGGGAAGCCGTAGGTGTCCGACAGCTTGAAGCAGAACTCGCCGGAGATGCGGGTCTCGCCGCGGGCGGCCAGTTCGGCCAGCTCGGCTTCCAGCAGCTCAAGGCCCTTGCCCAGCGTCTGGGAAAAGCGTTGCTCCTCCTCGCGCACCGCGCGGGCGATGAATTCAGCCTGCTCGGTCAGTTCGGGGTAGTCGTCGCCCATGAGATCGGTCACCTTGCGGCAGACCTGATAGAGGAAGGGCTCATGCACGCCCATGAGGGTGGCGAAGCGCAGGGCGCGGCGCACCAGACGGCGCAGCACGTAGCCCCGTCCCTCGTTGGAGGGCAGCACGCCCGCGGCGATGAGGAAGCAGGCGGAACGGGCGTGGTCGGCGATGACGCGCAGGGCCGTGTCCACGTCGTTGGTGTCCGGCGCGCTGAAGCTGTAGCGCACGTGGGCGAGCTCCGCCGCGTAGCTGATGATGTCCTGGAAAAGGTCGCAGTCGAAATTGGAGCGCTTGCCCTGACAGACGGCGGCGATGCGTTCAAGGCCCATGCCGGTGTCGATGTTGGGCCGGGCCAGCGGCAGGCGGCTGCCGTCGGCCTGCTGGTCGAACTGGGTGAAGACCAGGTTCCAGATCTCCAGGAAGCGGTCGCAATCGCAGCGGCCTACGCCGCAGTCCGGGCCGCAGGCCATGTCCTCGCCCTGGTCGTAATGGATCTCCGAGCAGGGGCCGCAGGGGCCGGTGTCGCCCATGGTCCAGAAGTTGTCCTTCTCGCCCAGGCGGACGATGCGCTCGGCCGGCACGCCGATCTCCTCGCGCCAGATGGTCTCGGCCTCGTCATCGTCACGGTAGACGGTGATCCACAGGCGATCCTTGGGCAGGCCGAGTTCCACGGTGACGAATTCCCAGGCCATGCGGATGGCTTCGCGCTTGAAGTAGTCGCCGAAGGAGAAGTTGCCCAGCATCTCGAAAAAGGTGTGATGCCGCGCCGTGCGGCCCACGTTCTCAAGGTCGTTGTGCTTGCCGGAGACGCGCAGGCACTTCTGGGCGGAGGTCAGGCGAGGACAGGGCGGCGTCTCCTCCCCGGTGAAATACTTCTTGTAGGGCACCATGCCCGCATTGGTGAAGAGCAGGGTGGGGTCGTTGTCGGGGATGATGGGCCCGGACGGCATGATGCGATGGCCGTGGCGGGCAAAGAAAGCAAGATATTTCCGGCGTATTTCCTTGGCGGTCAGCATGAGAGTTCCTTTTGTGCGGTGCGCGGGGAGCGGCGGGGCCGCGGGCCGGCCGCAGCGGGGGCCGGGCAGGCCCGGCCGTGCGGCGATCGGCAGGACGGCCTACAAATCTTCCGGCGGCAGATCCTCGGCCCCCTCTTCGGAGAGGTCGTCGGCCGAAGGCGTGAATTCCTGCGGGTGCATGCCCAGGAACTCGATGACCTGCGCCTCGATGCGGCCGCGCAGTTCGGCATCCTCTTCCAGCAGGGCGCGGACCTTCTCGCGGCCCTGTCCCAGCTTTTCGGAACCGAAGGCGAACCAGGAACCGCTCTGCTCGATGATCTTGGCGTCAAGGCCGAGATCCAGCAGTTCACCGGCGCGGGAGATGCCCTGCCCGTACAGGATGTCGAAAACGGCGCTGCGGAAGGGCGGGGCCACCTTGTTCTTGACCACCTTGACGCGGGTCCGCGAGCCGAAGGACTCTTCCTTGTCCTTGAGGGTCTGGATGCGGCGGATGTCCATGCGCACGGAGGAGTAGAACTTGAGCGCGTTGCCGCCGGTGGTGGTCTCCGGGCTGCCGTAGCCCTGCGCCCCGATCTTCATGCGGATCTGGTTGATGAAGATGACCGACGTGCGGGACTTGTGGATGGTTCCGGTGAGGCGGCGCATGGCGTGCGACATGAGCCGGGCATGCCCGCCCACCTGGGACTCGCCCATGTCGCCTTCCAGTTCGGCCTGCGGGATGAGCGCGGCCACGGAGTCCACCACCACCAGGTCCACCGCGCCGGAGCGCACCAGCATGTCGGCGATGTCCAAGGCCTGCTCGCCGTAGTCCGGCTGGGAGATCAGCAGCTCGTCGGTGTTGACGCCAAGGCGCTTGGCGTAGCTGACGTCCAGAGCGTGTTCGGCGTCCACGAAGGCGCAGGTGCCGCCCATTTTCTGGCATTCGGCGATGATGTGCAGGGTGAGGGTGGTCTTGCCCGAGGATTCCGGGCCGAAAATCTCCGTGATGCGCCCGCGGGGGATGCCGCCCACGCCGAGGGCCAGATCCAGGCCGATGGAGCCGGTGGGGATGACGGCGATTTGGACATGGGCGTCATCGGACAACTTCATGACGGCGCCCTTGCCGTACTTGCGCTCGATGGTGGAAAGCGCGGTGCCGAGGGCTTCCGCGCGAGCTTCTTCGGGGGTGAGAGCCGGTTTCTTGGCCATAGGGCTGCTCCAGAAAAAAAGAGATGATTGGCTGTGCAGTCTAGCAAAGGGAGGGCGGCAAGGCAACTTGTTCCGCTTGCCGGGCCGCGCCCCCGCCAGGCGGCAAGAGGGCCGCATCCGTGGGGATACGACCCTCTTTCGACAACGCGATAGAGCGTTTCAAACTGAAATCGTTCTCGAACCAAGACGCTTCGCCGCTTGTTTGGGGGAAGGGGAGCCCCTTGCTCTGCTGTCGATGCCTGTAAGGCCTTACGGCCTAACAGGCACGGCCCTCCGGGCCGCCTTTCGGTCGCGCTCTGCTGTCGATGCCCGTAAGGCTCCCGCGTGCCTTTTGGGGCGGTCTTGCCTCGTGTTCCGGTGCTTCCCACGGTAAAAGCGCGCTGGGGAAGGGATGGGGGGCTTGGGGGGAAGGGGAACCCCTCCCGCGCTGGCGGAGGGGTTCCCCTTCCCCCCAACAAACTATAAGACATCGACAGCAGAGCGAGGGGTTCCCCTTCCCCCAAACAGCAATAGTGTCGACAGGCCCTGAGCCGCGACAGGGGGAGCAAGCGCCGGTCAGGAGCGGTAATCGGCGTTCAGGCTGACGTAATCGTGGCTCAGGTCGGAGGCGTGCACGGCGGCCACGCCGGGGCCGTCGCCCAGCTCGATGCCCACTTCGATATCCTTGCCCTTGAGGAGTTCGGCAAGCTGTTCTTCCAGATGATCATTGACGGGCTGGCCGTCGCGGAAGCGTTCGACGCCGCAGAGGGTGAGGCGCACGGCGTCGGGGTCGATGGCCACGCCGCTGCGGCCCACGGCCGCCACGATGCGGCCCCAGTTGGCGTCCTGCCCGTAGATGGCGGTCTTGACGAGCTGGGAGTGGGCCACGGTGCGCGCCACCTGTTCGGCGTCGGCATCGCTGGCCGCGCCGCAGACGCTGATGTGCATGACCTTGGTGGCCCCTTCGCCGTCCTTGACCAGCATGTGGGCAAGGCGGCCCAGCACGTCGGTCAGGGCGTCTTCAAGCTGGCGGGCGTCCTGCTCGGCGGCGGCGGAGACGCCGGAGGCGCCGTTGGCCAGGCCGAGCACGGTGTCGTTGGTGGAGGTGTCGCCGTCCACCGTGACGCGGTTGAAGGTCTTGGCCACGGCGCGCGCGAACATGTCCTGCCAGGCTTCGCGCTCCACGGCGGCGTCGGTGAGCACCACGGAAAGCATGGTGGCCATGTTGGGGCAGATCATGCCCGCGCCCTTGGCCATGCCCGCGAGCCGCACCTCGCCGCCGGAAAGGCGGACCTGCCGGGTCACGAACTTGGGAAAGGCGTCCGTGGTCATGAAGGCGCGGGTGAAGCCCTCCGCATCCTGCGTGCCGAGGCTCCGGGCCAGCGCGGGCACGGCGGCGCGCCACAGGTCCATCTTGAGCTGCGCGCCGATGACGCCGGTGGACAGGGGCACGATCTCGTGCGGCTGCACGCCCACGGCTTCAGCCACCAGACGCTGCGTCTCGCGGCAGTTCTCGATCCCCTCGCGGCCGGTGCAGGCATTGGCCTGTCCGGAGTTGGCCAGCACGGCGCGGGCCGTGCCGTAGCGGGCCAGGATCTCCTGCCCGACCTGGACCGGAGCGGCCTTGAAGGCATTGGTGGTGAAGAGAGCGGCCATGACGGCCGGACGGTCGGAGACGATAAGGCCGATATCGTTACGGCCGGGCTTCTTGAAACCCGCGGCGGCGGCGCCGGCGCGGAACCCTTGAGGCAGATCGCTTTTCATCATTGACCCCGTGAGAGATGGACACATGGAACAAAGGCGGGAATTCCGCCCTTTCGGACACAATTCCCGCCCTTCATGATCAACAAGGCATCAGCTTGCGGTCGTGCGCTAGCTCTTGCTCTTCTGGATCTCGTCGGCAATGGCCTGCGGCACGCGTTCGTAGTGGTCGAACTGCATGGTGAAGGTGGCGCGGCCCTGCGTACGGGAGCGCAGGTCGGTGGCGTAACCGAACATGGAGGCCAGCGGCACCTGAGCGCGCACGCTCTGCGCGCCGCCCGCACGGGCTTCCATGCTCTGCACGCGACCGCGGCGGCCGTTGAGGTCGCCCATGACGTCGCCGAGGTATTCTTCGGGCGTCACCACTTCCACGTCCATGATGGGCTCCAGCAGCACCGGGCCGGCCTGGCGCATGGCTTCCTTGATGGCCATGGAGCCGGCCACGTAGGAGGCCTGTTCGGAAGAGTCCACTTCGTGGTAGCTACCGAAGACCAGGTTGACCTTGAGGTCCACGCAGGGGAAGCCGGCCATGACGCCGGACTTCATGGCATCCTGGATACCCTTGTCGATAGCCGGGATGTATTCCTTGGGGATGACGCCGCCGGTGATGGAGTTGATGAACTCGTAGCCCTTGCCCGGGTTCGGCTCCACCTCGATGACGCAGTGACCGTACTGGCCGCGGCCGCCGGACTGCTTGGCGTGCTTCATGTCCACCTTGGCGTTCTTGGAGATGGTCTCGCGGTAGGCCACCTGCGGCTTGCCCACGTTGGCGTTGACGTTGAACTCGCGGGTCAGGCGGTCGACGATGATCTCCAGGTGCAGTTCGCCCATGCCGGCGATGAGGGTCTGGTTGGTCTCCTCGTCGCCCTTGACGCGGAAGGAGGGGTCTTCCTTGGCAAGCTTGTTGAGCGCGGCGGACAGGGCGTCGCGGTCGGCCTTGGTCTTGGGCTCGATGGCCACTTCGATGACCGGCTCGGGGATGTTGAGGGATTCGAGGATCACCTCGCGCTTTTCGTCGCAGAGCGTGTCGCCGGTGGAGGCGTTCTTCAGGCCCACGAGGGCCACGATGTCGCCGGCGCCGGCCCACTTGATGTCTTCGCGCTTGTTGGCGTGCATCTTGAGGATGCGGCCGATGCGTTCCTTCTTGCCGGTGTTGGCGTTGTAGACGCCCGTGCCGGACTCAAGGCAGCCGGAGTAGATGCGGAAGAAGGACAGGTGGCCGATGAAGGGGTCGGAGAAGAGCTTGAAGACCAGACCGGCCAGCGGTTCCTTGTCGTCGCAATGGCAGTCGACGGTCTCGTCTTCCTTGCCGGGGATGTGGCCGACCATGGGCGGGATGTCCACCGGGGAGGGCAGGTAGTCCACCACGGCGTCCAGCAGGGGCTGCACGCCCATGTTGCGGAAGGCGGAACCGCAGAGCACCGGCACGATGTTGCGGGCGATGGTGGCCTTGCGCACGCAGGAGACGATCTCGTCCTTGGTCAGCTCTTCGCCGCCGAGGTACTTGTCGAGCAGGGCCTCGTCTTCTTCGGCCACGGCTTCGAGCATCTCGTGGCGCTTTTCGTCGAAGAGGGCCTTCATGTCGGCGGGCACGTCCTCAATAGTGAACTCGGCGCCCTTGGAGGTCTTGTCGAAGCGGATGGCCTTGCCTTCGATGAGGTCCACCACGCCTTCAAATTTGTCTTCAGCGCCGATGGGCAGCTGGAGGGGAACGGCCTTGGCGCCCAGGCGGTCATGGATCATGCCCACGCAGCGGAAGAAGTTGGCGCCGATGCGGTCCATCTTGTTCACGAAGCAGATGCGGGGCACGTGGTAGCGGTCAGCCTGACGCCACACGGTCTCGGACTGGGGCTCCACGCCGGCCACAGCGTCGAACACGCAGACAGCGCCGTCCAGCACGCGCAGGGAACGTTCCACTTCGATGGTGAAGTCCACGTGGCCGGGGGTGTCGATGATGTTGATGCGGCAGTCCTTCCAGAAGCAGGTGGTGGCGGCGGAGGTGATGGTGATGCCGCGCTC